>JANLHH010000003.1 GCA_024654605.1 Patescibacteria group bacterium
CTCGTTTCATAATCCGTACGGTGACTGAGTCCAACCGCTTCAATCGCTTCTTTTGCCATGCGTTCCCACTGTGTTTCCTTGATGCCTGAATACAAAAGCGGCAGTTTCACATTTTCGAGCACGCTCGTACGCGGCAGAAGATTGAACACCTGAAACACAAAGCCCATTTTTTTATTACGGATATGAGCAAGTTCATCTTCGCTGTATTCATCCATCAACTTCCCATCAAATCGGTAAGTCCCCGATGACGGCCGGTCCAAAAATCCCAACATATGCAGAAGTGTTGATTTTCCGGACCCCGACGGTCCCATAATAGACACGAATTCTCCGGGCTCAATATTAAGAGAAATACCCTGCAACACTCGTGTTTCCACATTGTCTTCAAGGTAGGTTTTTTCCAGATTTTTTGCTTCTATCAGTGCCATAAACAGCGGCTATTTATACTCAAAGACAATAACCTCTTCCCCTTCTTCTATGCCGGAGAGGATCTCAGTCTTTCCATCAGACCCGCGAAGTCCCGTTGTTACCTTGCGTGTTTCAATAGTGCCGTCCTTGTGCAATACCCGCACGGATTGTTCTCCCTCATTAACACTCACGGCTCGCGTCGGTAATGCAATAATATCTTCTCTTTTGTCAGTGAGAATACTTACGTCCGCGGTCATGCCGGATTTTACTTTTCCTTCATGGTCAATAAATTCCAATATCACTTTGTAGGTTGACACACCCTCCACCACCGTTTCAGCAGGATCAATTCTTTGCACAAGCGCTTCAAATACCTCTCGGTCACCATATGCATCAAGGGTGAACGTAGCCTTATCGCCAAGCTTTACATTGGCAATATCCGCTTCGGGAACAAGCGCTTCAATCTCAAAACGCGATTCGGATATGATTCTCACCATAACGGCGGCCGGCGACACCACCTCCCCGACTTTGGCATTCTGTTCCGTAACAATACCGCTAAAAGGAGCGCGGATAAGAGTTTTCGCAAGTTGCGCTTGGTAATTCGCCACTTGGGCTTCTTGTGACTTGACTCGAGCCTCCTCTGCCGCAATCTGCTCCACAGTTGCCCCTGCTTTCTTTAAAGCCAATTCGTTGCTTTGGAGTTCAAGATCGGATTGCGCGGTAACGAACTTACTCCGAGAGAGAGCAAGATTGGTGGTCGCGGTATAAATAGCGGTGCGTGCAGTAACAATATTGGCCTTATAACCATCAATGGTAGTCTGTGAAAGCGCAGATGTTGGCGTCAGGCTGTTCACAGCTAATGATACTTTGTCTAAAAACTCCTTGATCTTTTGTGTATCGCTTATGACGGCATCCAGATAACGGACAGGATCGTCAGCCATTTCTACCAATGAGTGTTCCCAGCTGATAAGAACCTCTTCAACCAAAAGCCGTTGCCATTCAATATCCGTCTTGAGCTGGCTGTTTGCTAATGTAAAATTAAAACTTGGGTTGGCACTGTGAGGATTGACAAATACTTGATCGGCGTAATTTCTCACTGCATTGTCCGCTTTTGTAAACGAATCTTGGATACTACTGCTGAGATCTTTTTTGGCTTCGTCCAACGATTTTTTAGCATTCGCGATTCTGGTCTCCTGCACGGTAATTTCTTCCGAGCGCGTTCCCTTTTGCAGTTCGGCAAGTTGTGCTTGCGCAACGGAGAGATTCGCTTGCGCCTGAAGAAGCAGAGCGTATGTCTCGGCATTTTCCAAGCGCACTACGGTTGCGCCAGCGAGCACTCGATCGCCGACATCGGCATAGACATCGGCAACACGCCCACTTTTTTCAAACGCAAGATCCACATGACTGAACGGGGTCACTTTCCCCGTAACGCTCACTTCTTGTACCAGATCTCCTCGCTCTACTGTTAAAACGTCGTATGGCGACTCTTCGCCCTTTTGGGTATAGAAATAAATACCTCCCGCGAGCACCGTGATGACAGCAATCAAAATAATGCTTCTTTTGCTTAGTTTATATGCCATATTTGATTGATAGAATGTTATGTTTTATATGGTCATAATAGCACTTGAACAAGAAAAAGCTATGCATGAAAGTTAAGCGTGGCAAAACACTATTGGCAAAGAGGAATACGGGGGTTATACTAAACACAAGTAATTACTAACAATTTACATAATCTATAAATATAATATGAGCGAAAAAGTAAAAAATTATCTGGGAATTGCCGGCGTTGTCGCACTCGGCGCGTTCGCACTCTCCGCCGTAGCTTTCGTCAGTACGTATTCGCGATCGATTGAACCGTCTTCATTCCGCAGTTTCAGTGTCAGCGGCGAAGGAGAGGTGGTTGCGATTCCCGATGTGGCGGAGTTTACGTTTAGTGTCATTACTCAGGGCGGAAAGGATATCCCCGCGCTTCAAAAAGAAAACGCGAACACCGCAAATGCGATCATCGATTTTCTGAAAGAGAATGGGGTGGACAAAAAAGACATCAAAACACGATTATATTCCGTGGAGCCGCGTTATCAATACTATGACTGCAATAATATCCGGCCGGTGTATAACGGCGTAAGCACGTATCCCGAACCAGTACCATGCCCTCCTCCGGAGATCGTCGGTTACAACATTAACCAAAGCGTTCTGGTAAAGGTGAGAGATTTTGACAAGGCGGGAGAGTTACTTGCCGGTACTACCCTGCGAGGCGCAAATCAAGTTTCCGGACTTTCCTTTACCATAGATGATCCTGATGCATTGCAAACGCAGGCGCGTACGGATGCAATCGCGAAAGCGCAAGAGAAAGCGAATGCAACCGCCAAGGCGGGCGGATTCCGAGTCGGCAGATTACTCTCCATTGATGAAGGATACACACCGTACTATGATTACGGTCTGAAAACCACAGCCGAGTACGGAATAGGTGGCGACGCTTCTGTCGCGCCTTCCCCTTCCATTGAACCCGGTTCACAAGAAGTGAAGGTCACTGTGGTCATGAGATTTGAGATACGATAACTAATCAATAAAAACCCCGCTCTTGGCGGGGTTTTTATTGCTTACTTTTTATGGCGCGAACATCATTTAAAACTTCTTGCGGATGGAGGGCCGGTTTGACCTTTTCGTAGTGTTTTACCACGATTCCATTTTTATCAATCAGAAAAGATTCGCGCTCTATGCCCATGTATTTTTTTCCATACATGGATTTTTCCACCCAGACGCCGTACTTCTGTAATACTGTCTTACCTTCATCGGAGAGAAGCGGAAAATTCAAGCGGTGCTTGTCGCAAAACGTCTTGTGTCGCGCACTACTGTCGGCAGAGACGCCGAGTACAGCCACCTTCTCTTGAATGAGCTCTTTCATGAGATCGCGAAATACTTCCGCCTCTATGGTACACCCAGGAGTCATATCTTTAGGGTAAAAATACAAAAGAAGCATCTGCCCTTTGTAGTCGGACAAGGACCGGATGACCCCATCTTGATCTTTGAGCTTAAAACTTGGTGCTTTTTTATGTATCAAATTCATGGCTTTATATTACCACACACGAAAGCGGCATTATTGATATTATAAGATATTATTTTCTTCCCTGCTAACAAGCGGCGGGTATTTCCAAATTTCTAGCGGATATAGTACAATATACCAACGTTACTAACCAATAAAAGCAAGTATTCATGGAAAAACAAAACAATCTCACTGTTCCTGTTGCGATCATTGTAGCGGGGGTTCTCATCGCCGGAGCGGTCTTTCTCACCAGTGACAAAAGTAAAAACACGGTCGCCGACAACAAAGAGGAGCCTGCAAAAGCAGCGGAGATCACGCTTGCGCCGATAACCGAAGATGACCATCTCCTGGGAAGTCCTAACGCAAGTATCATTATTGTGGAATACTCAGATACGGAATGCCCATACTGTAAATCTTTCCATCCAACGATGCAACGCATTATTGATGAGTACGGAAAGAACGGACAGGTGGCGTGGGTATATCGCCATTTCCCTCTTGATTCTATTCATCCAAAAGCAGACAAGGAAGCGGAAGCAACCGAGTGCGCGGCAGAGCTTGGCGGGGAAAGCGCATTCTGGGCTTATCTCGATAAAATATACGAAATAACTCCTTCCAATAATAATCTTGATCTTGCCCTTCTTCCCGATATCGCGACAGGGCTCGGTTTAGACAAGGTAAAATTTGAAGAGTGTCTCGCTAGCGGACGATACGCGCAAAAAGTTGAAGATCAATACCAAAGTGGTGTTACCGCAGGAGTACGCGGAACGCCTCACAGCATTATCGTGACCACCAAGGACGGCGCAAAATACCCTCTTTCTGGCGCACAACCTTACGCAACGGTAAAACAGATTATTGATGCGGGATTAGCTGATCAGGCAAAACAATAGTCAGTGCCAACAAAAAACTCCACGATTCCGTGGAGTTTTTTGTTGGCTAGCGCCTAAACACCGAGCATTTCGCGAAGGTCCGGTCCTGGTTCCCATGGCGGATCAAATGTCAGTTCCACTCGCACGTCTTCAAATCCAAGTCCTTCAATAGCGCTCTCAATTTGAGCGATCAATTCATCGGCAAACGGACAAAAGGGGCTAGTAAGCGTCATTAGTATTTCCACGCCGGGAACACCCGTTTTTTGTGAGTCATCCATGCTGATAGCGCGAATAAGGCCGAGCGTTATGATATCAATACCAAGCTCAGGGTCTTTTATCTCTTTCAATTTTTCATGAATATCTTTTTCTGTATGCATATTATTCGTATAGATTCGTACTTCATATTACTGAAATCCTTTTTCTTCTATCTTCTTTATCAATTCACGCCCACCTGATGCAATAATCGCGCCGTCCTTCATGATATGCACCCTCTCCGGTGCAATGTGCTGAAATATCTTTGTGTAGTGGGTAACGAGCAAAAATCCTGTTCCTTCTTTCTTTAAAAGCTCAATACCGGCAAATACTTTTTTGAGCGAATCAATATCAACACCGGAATCTATCTCGTCAAGAAAAGCAAATTGCGGCTGAAGCACCATGAGTTGTAATACCTCCGACTGCTTCTTTTCGCCGCCGGAGAGTCCTGCGTTCACGAAGCGTTTAAGAAAGGAGGTGGAAATACCGACAAGATTCGCACGTGCTTCAAGATACTTATAAAACTCCAAAACGGAAGTAGTCGCGTTTTTGATGTGATGATGAGCCTCGCGCAAAAAAGTAGCGAGCGTAACCCCCTCTACTCCCGGTAAGATCTGCTGGGAGAGAAAGAGTCCTTTGCGCGCTTTTTTATATGTGGGCATATTCGTAATATCTTCTCCATCAAGGGCGATTGTTCCGCCTGAGAGCGCATATCTCGGATGCCCTAAAATGACATTAAGCAGTGAGCTCTTGCCCGAACCATTGGGTCCCATCAGCACGTGCACCTCTCCGGAGGAAATCGCTAAAGACACATCGTTTACGACGACTTTTCCATTCACCTCCGCGCTTAGATTTTTTATCTCAAGTTTTGCCATAATTATTCCATAGTCTTAATGCTATCATTGAGCGCCTTATACGCAAGCAACGCGCAATTGACTCTTCCGGGACTAATGGGAATACCAAGCATGTTATAGATGTCCCCCGGGGAGATGAGTGCGAGTTCTTTGGCCGTTTTGCCTTTGATTGTCTCGGTGAGCATGGAAGCGGCGGCGATGCTTATCGCACACCCTTCTCCTTCAAACGCCACATCTCTCACCTTATGCTCTTGGTCAAATTTTATATAGAGCGTAAGGTCATCTCCGCAACTTGCGTTCCGTCCTCTTTCTTTGATATCAAAATCGACAAGCACACCCTTCCCGTGCGGGTGTTTGTAGTGATCTAAGATATTTTGTTTATAGAGTTCTTCGTCCATATTTTTTAAGCAAAAATGCTTTGCGCTTTTTTGATCCCCAAAACAAGTTTATCAACATCCTCTTTAGAATTATAGAGATAAAAGCTCGCGCGAACGAGAGCCGTTACGCCAAGCGCACCCATGAGAGGCTGTGCGCAATGATGCCCCGAACGGACAGCAACTTGACCGCGACTGAAGATTTCCGCCACATCATGAGGATGAATTCCTTCTACGAGGAATGAAACGATGCCGGCATTTTTGCGCGGGTCGCCTGCGCAATAGAGGGTAACCCCTTTGATGCTTCGCAGTTGCGAAAGGGCGTATTCGGTGACATCGCGCACGTGATGCTCAATATTGGAAAGACCAATGCGGGAGAGATATTCTATCGCCGCCGCAAGACCTATGGCACCCGCGATGTTCTGCGTGCCCGCCTCAAAGCGCGCCACCGTGGAAGCAAATTCCGCCGTGTGGGTATCTACCCTCTCTACCATGGAGCCTCCAAAGAGGCTCGGTTTCAAAGAGGCGAGGCGTTCCTTTTTCCCATATAACACGCCGATACCGGTCGGACCGCACATTTTATGCCCCGAGAAAAACAGGAAGTCGCAACCGAGCTCTCTTACACTAATCGGCATATGGCCAACCGCTTGCGCCGCGTCAACAATGAGGATTGCGCCAGCCTCTTTGGCGAGTTCCGACAAGCGCTTGATGTCATTGATGGTACCGAGCACATTGCTCGCAAGTGTTACGGAGATTATCTTTGTCTTTGAGGTGATAAGTTCACGCGCTTTTTCATAATCAAGATCAACATCCTCCGTAAGCGGGATATGTTTGAGCGTAAGTCCGCGGCGCGAAGCCAGTTCTTGGAGAGGGATAAGGTTGGAATGATGTTCCATTATCGTCGTAACAATCTCGTCTCCCTTCTCTAGAGGCAGCGTCTTTTCAAGACTGTAGACAAGCATGTTTGAGGCTAAGGTTGAGCCGGAAGTGAAGACAATCTCCTCCGATTCTGCCGAAAGAAAGCGCGCCAGTGTCTCTCGCGCTTGCTCATACTTGTCCGTTGCGATTTCACTTAATTCATAGACACCGCGATGAATGTTGGCGCGGTATTTTGTGTAATATTCATCCATTGCCGTAAGACCCAGAAGCGGCGTCTGAGAAGTTGAAGCGCTGTCCAGATAAGCAAGAGCGGGAGAGCTTTCAAATATGGGAAAATCTTTTTTTATGGTCGCGGTGTCTAGCATATCATTCTACTCTATTCATTCCTCCGCTCATTTCCTTGCCCATTTCCAATTCAATGATCTTGTTTAATTCAAGGGCGTATTCAAGAGGCAGTTCTTTAATGATCGGTCCCGCGAAACCATTCACGACGAGGCGTACCGCATCTTCTTCTGAAAGTCCGCGGCTCTCCAGATAAAATATTTCCTGCTCCCCTATTCTGCCAATGCGCGCCTCATGACTGATCTCCACCTTGTCGTTGGAATTTTCTACGGCAGGATAGGTATTCGCTTTTGAATGTTCGTCCAAAAGCAGAGAATCGCATACGAGCGAAGAAGAAGTGTATGGGGCTTTCGCTGCTACTTTTATCAACCCGCGATAGTTTGCCACTCCGCCGTCTTTTGAAATAGATCGCGAGTGGATCGTTGAAGAGGTATGCGGCGCGAGATGTATCACCTTTGCGCCCGTATCCTGTACCTGTCCGCGGCCCGCAATAACGATGCCTAAATTGTCAGATTTGGCGCGCTCTCCTATAAGCACCGACGAAGGATAGAGCATCGTGACACCGGATCCCATGTTACCGTTCACCCATTTAATCTCGCCGTCTTCGGAAACTATTGCGCGTTTAGTATTTAAATTATAAGTGTTCTGAGACCAGTTCTCTATGCTGATATACTTGATCTTTGCTCCCTTCAAAACAAAAAGCTCCACGCAGCCCGCATGAAGCGAGGATTCATTATAACGAGGTGCTGAACATCCTTCTATGTATTCCACCGATGCACCTTCATCGGCGATGATAAGCGTGTGTTCAAACTGCGCGCTCTGACGGCGGTTCATCCAAAAATACGCCTGAAGAGGCAGGTCAACAGAAACTCCTTTGGGAACATAAATGAACGTGCCTCCGCTCCAGAGAGCTCCGTGGAGCATCGTGAATTTATGGTCTTTTGCCGGCACACATTCGGTCATGAAATATTTTTGCACGAGCTCGGGATATTTTTGCAGCGCCACATCCATATTTTCAAAGATCACTCCTTTATCAGAAAGTGTTTTCTTCAAGTGGTGATACACGACACCAGAGTCATATTGCGCGCCCACTCCGCCTAAATATTCGCGTTCCGCCTTGGGGATGCCGAGCTTATCGAATGTATCTGCGATCTCTTTTGGCAATTCCGTCCATGTGTCTTTTTCGGATACACTTGGATCCGCATAGTATTCCATGTGTTCCAGATCAAGACCCGACAGATCAGGTCCCCACGATGGAAGTGGAGTTTTTTGGTAAAGTGCGAGCGCCGCCAGGCGCTTTTCAAGCATCCACGCGGGCTCTTTTTTGCTTTCCGATATGTAAACGACCAGTTCCTCCGAGAGGCCGCTTGGTACCGTTTTTTCTTTCGTATGCGTGCTTATCATGTTGTAATATATTACAATGAATTATTGTAATTGTAAAGATTCACTCAAAACCGTTCTTAAGGCTTAAAAAGCGCCTCTCGGCGCTTTTTAATAATTACTAGTAGTTCTGCAGCCTGTTTACATTTTCGTGTTGCCGTATCTTTTCATGCGCCTTTGCTTCAATCTGTCTGATGCGCTCTCTTGTCACCCCAAACTCCTTCCCTACTTCCTCAAGAGTATGCATCACACCATCAGAGAGCCCGTGGCGCATTTCCAGTATCTTTCTTTCTTTTGGCGACAGATCATCCATGATCTCATTGACTTGGTCGCGCAAGATGCGGCGTGCGGATTCCTGATCCGGAGAAAGGATTTTGTCGTCAGGGATAAACTCTCCCAATGTTGAATCCTCATCATCACCGATAGGTTTTTCCAAAGAAACGGTTTCCTGATTGATACTTCTGATGTGGTGGATCTTATCAACTTCAAGACCCATTTCGGTCGCGATCTCTTCGGGTAGCGGATCACGCCCCAAATCCTGCGACAAACGTTTGAGTACTTGTTTGTATTTAGCGATCGTTTCTACCATGTGAACCGGAATACGAATAGTACGCGACTGGTCTGCGAGCGCGCGGGTGATCGCCTGTCTGATCCACCAGGTAGCATACGTGGAAAATTTATATCCTTTCCTCCAGTCAAATTTGCTTACTGCTTTGAAAAGTCCCAGGTTCCCTTCTTGGATAAGGTCAAGGAGTGTCAGGTCGGGAGAGCGCCCGATGTATTTTTTCGCAATAGAGACCACAAGTCGAAGATTGGCGCGCGCGAGCAGATTGATCGCCTCTTCCTCCTTTTTTTCAATTCGTTTTGCAAGCTCTTTCTCTTCGTGCGCGGAAATCAAGGGGTACTGCCCTATTTCTTTTAAATACATTTGCACCGAATCGTATGAAGAATCTTTTTTGTAGCCCTTGTGTATCACGAGATCCTCGTCGGCCACCAAAAGCCCTCCCCCTTCCAAAATATCAACTCCGGCCACATTAAACTTTTCGTAGAGCTCATCAAGAAAAAAAACGTTATCCTCAATGTGCGGGTACGACTTCAGGATTTCATCATAGGTGACAAAACCGCGTTCTTTCCCTTTTGCCAGCAACTGGTCGAGTTTTTGCTCTAATGCATCCCTCTTTTTACTTGCCCGTGGCGGTTTTTTCGCGGATACTTTGGTTGGTTTTTTCCCCGCGTGAGAAGCGGGTTTCTTTTTTAGGGCAACACGCGACACTCGCGCCTTGGTGCGTTCTCGTTTCTTTACTCCTTTCTTGGTAACTTTTTTTGTTTTAGATGCGGTAAGCTTTCCTCGTCGCAGAACGCCCTTCTTCGCCTGTTTCTTTGTGGTTTTCTTCTTATTCATATCGCGTAATTGTTTTATTATACATTAGAAATCTCTCCTCTCCCACAGTGGTATAGTGCACACATTATCCCCACTTTATCTGTTTTGCAAGCAACTGTATCTTTCGTAAGAGCTCAGAGACACGAGTCTTGTCACCACTCCCTTCGGCTTCTTTGAGTTCCTCCATGGCGGTAGTAAAGGCATTTTGCGCCGCTTCTTTCTCCAATTGCACAAAGAGCTCGCCAAGTTCATGACCCACGTCTCTTTCCCCTTCAAAGTATATCTCTACCTCAAATACACGCTCTCGTTTCTCGTCGGCAGGCACCTGTCTTAACTTCTCCATGTGTTCGGAGCCGACAATACCTTCTAATCGTTTCTCCAGATCAAGAACCGATACGGAAGGTTCTTGAAGGCTCTTTTGCCAAAAAAGAATGCTCATGATCTGTTGTTCAATGATATCTTTCCTGCTATGAGGAACTTCTTTGAAGAGCGGAGGGTTCTCCTCTTTCTCGATCTCGTTCCCGAGAGAGAGCGGTATTTTTTCCAATTCCGCCCAAATCGGCTCTTCTGGAATATGAAGCCGCTTTGCAACTTCTTCAATAAAATGCGCCTGCTCTATTTTGTTTCCCATATGCTTAATGAAAGGAAGAACGAGCTTTCCCACTGCGACGCGAAACTCTCTCGGGTCGGGATATTTTTCTCCCAGTATCTCAAGATAAAAATGAACGATATGCTTTGCCTCTTTAAGATTTTTTTTCCACAGTTCTAAATCTTTGGCGATTACATCAGCCGGATCAAGCCCTTGTGGCATTGGTACCACTTTTACATCCATGCCAAGAGACATACCAAGCAAAGCGCCCTTGCCTGATGCGCTATTGCCGGCGGGATCCGCGTCAAAAGCTATCACAAGTGTATTCGCCAGGCGTTTGATCGTACGTAAATGTGAATCGGTAAGCGCGGTGCCTGACACGGCGACTGTATTGGAGAATCCTGCTTGATGCGCCATGAGAAGATCCATTTGCCCCTCTACTAATATGCACGTATTTTGTTTCCGTATCTCCGACTTCGCTTTGTCATACCCATACAGCAGTTGGGACTTGCTGAAAAGTATCGTTTCGGGACTGTTGATGTACTTTCCCATTTTACTTTCCTCGTCTCCGAATATCCTCCCTGAAAAACCGACGACACGCCCCGCGCTATCGGCAAGAGGAAACATAATGCGGCTGCGGAATCGGTCATAATATCCTTTCGGAGATTTGATAATGAGCCCCGCTTTCTGTATTTCTTGCTCCGTAAATCCCTTGTTTGAGAGCGCATCACGTACAAAAGTCCAGCTCTGTGGCGCAAACCCGATGCGAAACTGCTTGAGCGTCTCCGCGGAGACGCCCCGCCCATACAGATACGAAAGCGCTTCTTTGTTTTTTATGAGATCAAGCTGGAAGAGTTTCGTCGCCTCCTCCAGAAGTCCGTAAAGTTGTTCTTTTTCTGAACGAAGTGCCGGATTCACTTCTTCAAGTGAAATCCCGGCTTTGTCGGCGAGCACCTTGAGCGCTCCTTTGAAATCAAGTCCCTCAATCTCTTCAACGAAAGAGAAAATATCCCCGCCTCGATTGCAACCAAAACAATGATAGGAATCGCGCACCGGAGAAACAAAGAAACTCGGAGTGCGCTCCGCGTGAAAGGGGCAGGCCGCTCTAAAGTTGCCCCCCGCCTTTTCAAGTTTTATATAAGAGCCGACAACGTCAACGATAGACAGCCTTCCCTTAATTTGTTCAACGCTATTCCCTGACATATTGGAGAGCGACATTGTTTTCTTAGATGCGAAGCAACTTAGAAAACAAGAAGTACTCTTTGTGGTGCGACATTGTTTTCTTAGATGCGAAGCAACTTAGAAAACAAGAAGTACTCTTTGTGGTGCGACAGAGTTCACGATAAAGCTTCTTGTTAACACCTTGCCTACGACACCTCTCTTACTCGTTTCCTTCGTCTTCCACTTCGGCAACTACCACCTCCTCTTTTTTCCCAAATCCTGTTCCGGCGGGAATCAATCGTCCAATGATCACGTTCTCTTTGAGTCCCCTCAGATGATCTATGGTTCCTTTGATAGCAACGTTGATCAGCACGCGTGACGTATGCTGGAATGAAGCGGCTGACAAGAAGCTTTTGGTGGTCAATGATACTTCGGTAATTCCCAACACCAACTGTTTTGCTTTTGCGGGCTCTTTTCCTTCTTTATCCAATCGTTCATTCTCAATAGAAAGTTCGGAACTTTCAACGATCTCGCCGGGTACGAATTTTGAAGCACCGGCGTCTTTGATCTTTACTCTTGAAAACATCTGCCGCACAATAACCTCAATATGCTTCCTTGAGATCGTCGCGCCTTGCAGTTCATAGATCTTATTGATCTCATTGATGATGTACTCCTCTACTCTCTCGGAGCCGGCATATTTGGAAAGTTCTTCAATATCCACTGAACCGTCGGTCAATATATCACCTTTCTTCACATCCTCTCCAACCTTGACGAGCGGGGTTCGTTTAAACGGCACCGCGTATTCTATTTCATTACTCTTTCCTTTCTTCACAGAGAGCGCATCGGCTAAGATCTTGATCATCTTTTCTTTACCTTCGCTCTTTACTTCCATCACCTTGCCGTCGGTCGTGGAGACCACTGCTTTTGATTTCGGCATTCTTCGCTCAAAGACTTCTTCCACGCGAGGCAGACCCATCGTGATATCCCCTCCCACCGATGCGATACCGCCTGAGTGAAACGTTCTCATGGTCAACTGTGTTCCCGGCTCGCCGATCGCCTGTGCCGCGACGATACCAACGGGTTCACCTAATTTCACCAATTCATTTCTTCCGAGATCAATACCGTAACAATATCGGCACAATCCGTTTACCGCTTTACAGGAGAGCGGAGAACGAACAACTACCTCCGGAATACCCGCGTCTTCCACGCGTTGCGCGTCCTCCCTGGAGAGGAGTGTCCCCTTTTTATACATCATCTCGCCGTCTGGAGAAACAATATCCTCTGCAAGAACCCTTCCCTTAATATTTCTTGCAAGAGACACGTCAAATCCGGAAACATTCTTGCGCAAGATCGTTCTTCCCTCTTTCGTACCGCAATCTTCCTCCATAATGATCGCATTGTCAGCAACATACACCAGGCGTCTTGTCAGGTACCCCGCGCGCGCCGTATTGAGAGCGGTATCGGCAAGACCTTTTCTTGAACCGTGCGTGGTAACGAAATACTCAAGCGGGGAAAGCCCCTCTTTATTTGAAGGGATGATGGGAAAGTCAATGGTTTCTCCGGCCGTGTTAACAATAAGGCCTTTCATACCTGACATCTGTACCACTTGAGAAAGGCTACCTCTTGCGCCGGAAGTGATCATGTCGTTTACCGGACCATTCTCTTCCAGAGTTCCGGGCATTACTTTCTCAATTTCGTTTCGTACCTCTTGCCATACTTCGATCACTTTTCGATATCGTTCTTCTTCAGAAAGAAGACCGTCGTTGTATTGTGAAGTGATCCTTTCCACTTCTTCTTTTCCGTTCTTCACGAGCTCTTTCTTCTCCACCGGCACCTTAATGTCGGTCATACTCCAGGTAATGCCGGAATGGGTCGCATATTTGAAGCCGAACGCTTTTATCTTGTCGAGGATCGGCGGCGTATTCTTGATGCCATATTTCCCGATCAGATCATTCACGATACTGGAGAGATCTTTTTTCTTAATTTCCTTGTTGATGTAAGCAAAATCGCGCGGCAATACCCCATTGAACAAAAGCCGGCCCACTGAAGTTTCAAAGGGCTTTCCTTCAAATGCGGCGTACCGCGGACTGTCAGTTCCCATCACTTTTATTTTTGCGCGGAAACCCACTTCTCCGAAGTCGTACGCGGTAATCGCGCTGTTCGGTGTCGGGAATATCTTCCCTTCGCCCTTTTCTCCGGTAATGATCTTGGTCATCCAGAAACAGCCAAGGACAATATCCTGGGAGGGGTTTACGATAGGTTCGCCGGAACCCGGACCAAGGAGGTTGCTTTCGGATGACATAAGCGTGGCCGCTTCCGCTTGCGCCTCTTCCCCCAAAGGAACGTGGACTGCCATTTGGTCGCCGTCAAAGTCGGCGTTGAATGCCGTACACACCAGAGGATGCACCTGGATTGCGTTTCCTTCGATCAACACCGGCTGGAACGCCTGAATACCGAGACGGTGCAGTGTTGGCGCGCGGTTCAGGAGCACTCTTTTGTTCTTGATCACTTCTTCCAGAATCGCCCATACTTCCGGTATTCCTTCGTCAATGAGACGATTGGAACCGCGAATGTTGTATGCCAATTCACGCTCCAAGAGTTTTGAGATCACGAACGGTCTGAATAATTCCAATGCCATATGCTTGGGAAGACCGCACTGTCCCAAATGTAAGTTTGAACCAACCACGATAACGGAGCGGCCGGAATAATCCACACGTTTACCGAGCAGATTCTGTCTGAAATATCCTTGTTTTCCTTTCAAACTGTCCGCAAGAGATTTCAAAGTCCTTCGTTGCGACTGACTCATGGCAACCTGTGATTGATGCCGCATTGAGTTGTCAATGAGAGCATCTACGGCTTCTTGAAGAATTCTTTTTTCGTTACGTAAAATAACATCAGGTGCGCTAATCTCTTTGAGTTTACCTAATCGATTGTTCCTGTTGATCACCCTTCGGTACAGATCGTTCACGTCAGAGGTCGCGTGTCTTCCTCCTTCAAGCGCCACCATCGGACGAAGCCCCGGAGGAATGATAGGGATCAGCGTAAGAAACATCCATTCCGGTCTTGTGTGTGAGTGCATCATTGAACGGACGAGACTGAGACGCTTTTGGAGTTTTGATCTCTCTGCGGCGCCGGCTTTCACAAGCTTTTCATCAAGCGCTACGGCTAATTGTTCCAGATCGATCTTTTTGCAAATATTATAAATTGCCTCGGCGCCGATACCCGCCTCAAAGACGGTTCCGTATTTCAACGAAAACTTATGGAACATCGCTTCGTTCAAAACGACACCAGGTTCTATGCTCTGTACTTCTTTTTTAGTGTTCTGTAAAAATCCCTTTATCTCTTCTTTTGCCTTCTCGTCGGAGAGTTGTTTTATTTTTGTCTTATATTCGGCATCAAGACTTTTCATCACCTCTGCTTTCTCTTCTTCGTTTACCGACACAATGATGTATCCCGCAAAATAGATCACTTTCTCAAGGTCTGTCGCAGTGATGTCGAGTAAAAGCGCCATGCGTGAAGGTATGCCACGCAAAAACCAAATGTGTGCAACGGGACTCGCCAACTCAATGTGGCCCATGCGCTCACGGCGCACGATGCTTTTTGTCACCTCAACGCCACACTTCTCGCAAATGATCCCCTTATACCTGATTCGGCGATATTTCCCGCAATAACATTCGTAATCTTTCTCGGGACCGAAAATGCGCTCGTCAAAAAGACCACCACGCTCACTGCGTCCCGTTCTGTAATTGATGGTCTCCGGTTTTGTTACTTCTCCATATGACCACTCTCTAATGCGCTCCGGTGAAGCCAGATTGATTGAGATTGAATCAAAGTCTTGGAAGTGTTGTTCTCTGTTGTCTTTCATGATATTAGTGAGAGTATTCTTATGCTTGATAAATAATGTTCAACCTTTTACTTCAAGTCACCCTTGCGTTTCAGGTCTATATCAAGTGCAAGTCCTCTCAAGTTATTCAACAGGACATTAAATGATGCCGGAAGACCCGGTTGCTTGATCTTTTCACCTTTTACAATAGCATCAAATGCTGCGGCTCGACCTACAATATCATCTGATTTAATGGTAAGCATTTCACGTAATGCGTGTGCCGCGCCGTATCCTTCAAGCGCCCACACTTCCATTTCTCCAAATCGTTGTCCGCCTCCTTGCGCCTTACCGCCAAGAGGCTGTTGGGTAATGAGTGAATATGGACCGATGGAGCGCATGTGTATCTTGTCTCCCACCATGTGGTTTAGCTTCAACATGTACATGTATCCGATGGAAATATTTTGACTAAACGCTTCGCCTGTCCTTCCGTCGTAGAGTCTTACCTTTCCGTCTGC
>JANLHH010000026.1 GCA_024654605.1 Patescibacteria group bacterium
AGTTGATTTCATCGCGCTTTCTTTCGTGAGACAAGCGGACGATATCATCGCTTTACGAAAAATATTGCGCGCGCGTGGCGCTGACATCAGCATTATTGCAAAAATAGAGACCGGTGAAGCAATACAAAATATTGACAGCATTATTGAGCAGGCGGATGGCATTATGATCGCGCGCGGCGATTTGGCGATTGAGGTGCCTACTCAAGATGTGCCGATTCTGCAAAAAATGATCATTGATAAATGCAATCAGGCGGGGAAGCCGGTCATCACCGCGACGCAAATGCTTGAATCCATGATCAAATCTCCCGTGCCGACCCGCGCGGAAGTTTCTGATGTGGCGAATTCAATTCTCGACGGGACCGATGCCGTCATGCTTTCGGAAGAAACCACACTGGGGGACTATCCGGTCCAAGCGGTAACCGTTATGACCGATGTCGCCATCCGCGTGGAAGGGATGCGCCGGAAGAAGAAGATCAGCGGCACAAGCGACATTGCGGAAGTGGTTGATGCGGTCTCCGGCTCCGTGGTGTATGTAGCGGATAAAACCGGCGCAAAAGTTATTGTTGCTCTTACCGAATCCGGATTTACCGCGCGAATGATCTCGCGGTTCAAGCCCAGCCAGCCGATCGTTGTGATGAGCCCGTATGAGCGCGCGTGCAGGAAAATGGCATTAAGTTACGGCTGTTATCCCGTCCTGATCAAACCGTTCAAATATGTGGGACAGGTCACGGAGCATGTCGGTAAATTTATGGTCAAAAATAAATTAACGCACAAGGGCGACAAGGTGGTCATCGCAGCCGGTGTGCCGTTTGGCAAGGTTGGCGGCACGAACATGCTCTTTGTGCACGAAGTCTAATATGTACGTCAAAGTGAGAGTAATCGCGGGCGCTAAAAAGGAGACGATCAAACAAACATCCCCGGATCATTTTGAAATAAGTGTAAAGGAGAGAGCAAAACAAAACATGGCGAATACGAGAGTGCGAGAATTGATCGCGGCGCATTTCGGCGCGCCGGTGTCTGCGATACGCATTATCAGCGGACATCATTCTCCCGGGAAGATATTAAGAGTCCCTGCGGCATAAGTATTGTTGTTCAAAAACAAAAATTTAGTATAATAAAATCATGGCAATACATATCAATAAGATCAGGGCTACCAATCTCCACTTGACCGACGCGATCTCCACATACGTGGAAAAGCGTGTTCGCGCGCTCGAGAAATTTATTGATCCTGAAGACACTAGCGCCATCATGGACGTAGAGGTGGGAAAGACCACCAAACACCACCAGAGAGGCGATGTGTTTCGGGCGGAATTTAATTTCTCTTTTGGCGGCAAAAGCTTTCGGGCGGTTGCCGACAAGGAAGACCTCTATGCGGCTATTGATGAGGTCAAGGATGAAATGGCGCGCGAAGTCAGTTCATCCAGAAGCAAAGAGAAAACGCTTTTCAAGAAAGGGCAGGCGGCAATCAAGGATTTATTAAAGGGGTTTAAGAAATAATTGCGGTATGATAAAAACCAGTCAGATGGTCGTTGTTTTAGTTTTAGTAACAGTAGGGATAGTTTTGTATTTTATGAACGACGCAAACAACAATCAAGGGAAAATAACAAAAAATATTACGGAAAAGAATCTTGAATATTCCGGGGCGATCCTCGTAACCAACCTCGGTGACATTGAGGTTGAATTCTTTTCTCAAGACGCGCCGCTTACTGTGGCAAATTTCGCCAAGCTCGCCGAAGGAGGATTTTACAACGAAACAAAATTTCATCGCGTGATCAAGGATTTTATGATCCAGGGAGGCGATCCGCTTTCCAAAAACGATGCCATATCGGAGCAATGGGGAACGGGTGGTCCGGGATATAAGTTTAATGACGAGATCGATGCGAACTCGGATCTCTACAAAACCGGCTACCAGCGCGGGGTTCTCGCGATGGCAAACTCCGGTTCCAACACCAACGGCAGTCAATTCTTCATCATGCATCAGGATTACCCGCTTCCACCCCAATACACTATTTTCGGCAGAGTGATCTTCGGACAAGAAATTATTGATACCATAGCAGCGACTCCAACAGATCCGAATGATCGGCCGATCTCGCCCATTACGATACAGAAGGTGATTCTGAAGTAAGGGGCATTAAAACCCCAGAGTAAGCTCTGGGGTTTTTTGATTTACCTATCGGAGAGGATCAGAGGTTTCTTTGAAAATCAATATAATCCATTTCTCTCTTTCCTTCAGGTAATACTTTTGTGATCACGAGTTTTCCGTCTTCCAGGCGCGCATCTTTGATGACGACTCGTATTTTTTTTCCTTTTCTCTCGGAGAAAAAATATGCCCGCGGCCACTCGTCAAACGCTCGAATTTTTCGATAGTTTTTCTCCGGATCGTCTGAGAGATTGATGAGCCCGTCTTCTTTGGCAATCTTGCCGCAGTAGGTTGCGCGCGTGTGGTCTTGTTCGCGCGGCTTTAGGTTTCCCAGGACCCACTTTGGAATGAGATTAACCAGCATTACGCCGCCCAATCTCGCGAGTCGTTCCCCAAGCTTGCTTGCCTTCGGGACATCGGAAATATCAACATGCTCCTGCGCTACGATCGGCCCGTGATCCATCTGCCTGTCTAAAAGCATAATGCTCGTACCCGTTTCTTTTTCTCCCGAGAGAATCGCCGTGACGATAGGGGACGCGCCACGAAATTGAGGAAGCAAAGAGGGGTGCACATTGAGAACACCGTGTTTGGGAATATCAAGCACCTCTTGAGGGATCAGTTTTCCATACGCGGCGACAATGAAAAGGTCGTATGTTTCCGTTTTGAGAGCGGAGATGAAGTCATCATCAAGTTTTTCGGGTTCCAGGATGCGGATGCCGCGCTCTTGCGCCCAGACTTTCACGGGCGAAGGAGTGAAGAGAAGTTTTCTGCCGGCCGGTTTGTCGGGTGCCGTTACCACCAAAGAGGGAAGTATTCCCCCTTTCTCCAGTTCTTCCAATACCCACACGGCAAGCAGAGGAGTTCCGAAAAATACCATTTTCAATGAAGAGTGGTTTGCGTTAGGCATAGGTTTGTTTTTCCGGCGGGAGTTCCTCCATGTGCCGCGCCTTATCAATGAAAAGAACGCCGTCCAGATGATCAATTTCATGCTGGAATATCTGGGAGAGCAATCGGCTTGCCCCGCGCGTAAAGCGTTTTCCGTGCTCGTCATACGCGCGCACTTCCGTTTTAGTGGCGCGCTTCACATCGCCATACAGCCATCGCACGGAGAGACATCCTTCAGTCATCCAAACTTTTTGCTTTGAAGTTTTGGTAATTTGAGGATTGATAAAGACGAGATCTTTGTGCCGCTTTTTTTTGGATACCGCGCTCTCTTCATCCATTAATGTTTCCATATCAAACACCTTGCCGGATACGACAAAAATGCGGAGCAGAACACCGATCTGCGGCGCGGCAATAGCAACGCCGTCCTCATGGGGAAGAAGCGCTTTTTTCATATCAGCGATAACCTTTTGAATCTTGGGAGAAGTGATCTCTTTGATGGGGACTTCTTGCGCTTTTTTCCGCAACACCGAGTCCTCTTTTTGCACGATAGGTACCATAAATATCATTATGCCATAAGGCGGGATACTTGACAAACCGCATATTGTGTGTACAATATATTTAACTTAGTTCTTTGGAAAGGAGACATAAATGAATTACGACCATATCGCTTCTGAAGTAGCGGTACGTTTGAAGAAAGGAGAAGACTTTCGGAGTGCCGCCGGCGAGGTATTGCGTCGACACCACATCAAGGAGGATTGGTCTTCCCACATGGCGGAAATAGGGAAGCGCCTTGGTGCGCGAAAGAAAAGGAAGCAAAAATTTCCGCGAATGTCCCGAGAAGACATTCTTGCCGACCTCTCTCACCAGAGGGTTTTAGAAGACACGGCAATCGTTGCGGGAGAGCGTCATGATAAGTTCATTTTGGACTTGTAGGGGGTGGGTTGTGATCGACCAGACAGAGAATGCGTTTGCCACGACTCTTCCCGGAAGAACCAGAAGTCTGGTGTTTACTTCGGTGGCGTGTAGGGGGAGCGATATCAAGCGGTGGTACGCTATGGATATAGAAACAGGGAGAATGTTTGTATGGAAAATACACGGCACATACCCTCGTATTCCAGGCGTTCTCAACAAGGCAATGTGGGCTACTGCCTTGCCAGTTCTTACTTCCGCGCGAGAAAAAGCACTTCTCCCTCAGCAACCTTTTTCATTTATGCTTGATAAGGTGTGAACGGGAACTCAAACGAGCTCCCGTTCTTTTTTAC
>JANLHH010000122.1 GCA_024654605.1 Patescibacteria group bacterium
TGCGCAAATGCGCCGGCGCCTATGTTCGGCAGGAGTTCTACGAAGTGAGATTTGGTGCTTTCCTGCATGTCGCGAAAGAGCCGCAACCCTTCTCTTTTATACTCAACGAGCGGATCACGCTGACCATAGGCGCGAAGATTGACCGAACCGCGCATGTAATCCATCGCTTCCAGATGCTCCATCCACAACATGTCTATCGTCTGCAACGCCAATTTGCGTACTCCATCCAAAAATACTTCTTTACCGAGTGCTTGTTCTTTCTCCTCAATAAGTTTTTTAAGGGTATCATTCCCTTCGGTCATTTCATCCAAAAATTCCCGCGCGTACGCGTCATCTCCGCGTAAGAGTTTCCCCCTGCGCTCGTAAACGGTCTTGCGCTGTTGGTTCATCACGTCATCATACGCAAGAACATGTTTTCGCGCGTCAAAGTTGAATCCTTCTATCTTCGTCTGCGCGTTCTCAAGCGCGCGACTGATCATCCTGTTCTCAATGGGCTGGTCTTCAGGAATACCAAACCTGCCCATCATGGTTTTGATCGCATCAGACGCAAACACTCGCATGAGTGTATCTTCCAAAGAAACAAAAAATTGCGTTCCGCCCGGATCGCCCTGCCTGCCGGCTCGCCCGCGGAGCTGATTATCAATGCGGCGCGCTTCGTGCCGCTCGGTTCCGAGCACGAACAACCCGCCAAGCCGCTTTACCTCCTCATACTCTTCCTGTGTCGATGGATTCCCGCCAAGTTTTATATCCACACCGCGTCCCGCCATGTTCGTAGCCACAACCACGGAGCCTTTCTTTCCGCCTTGAGCGATAACCTCTCCTTCACTTTCATGCTGTTTGGCATTGAGCACTTTATGCGGTATGCCCTCGGTGCTCAAATATGCGGAGAGGAGCTCGTTTTTTTCAATAGAGACCGTACCGATGAGTACCGGTTGGCCGTTATTATGCAGTTCTTTTACTTTTTTCGCGATTGCTTTGAACTTTCCCTGCTCCGTTTGAAAGATCAGGTCGTTATAATCAATACGCGCCACCGGCTGGTTGGTCGGGACGGGAACGACCTCAAGCCCGTAGACTTTATAAAATTCCTCGTGAGAGGTAAGCGCCGTACCGGTCATACCGGAGAGCTTCCTATAGAAGCGGAAATAATTCTGAAACGTAATGGAGGCAACCGTGCGTGATTCTCTCTGCACCTGTACTCCTTCTTTCGCCTCGATCGCCTGATGAAGCCCCTCCGACCAACGCCGCCCGGGTTGGAGGCGTCCGGTAAATTCGTCCACGATGATCACTTCGTTGTCGCGTACCACATAATCCTTGTCTCGCTCAAAGAGCGCCTGCGCGCGCACCGCTGTTTCCAAATGATGAACGTATTTGATGCCTTTTTCGGTATAGATATTTTCAACCCCGAGCGCGTGCTCGGCTTTTTCAATTCCACTATCGGTAAGC
>JANLHH010000125.1 GCA_024654605.1 Patescibacteria group bacterium
TCTTAATCTCTTCGTCAGTCCCAAACAGCGGAATCGTATTTCCGTAGCTTTTACTCATCTTTCGTCCGTCAGTTCCCGGCACTGTCTTCACTCCTTCCAGAATAAGCGGTTCGGGCACTTTGAATGTGTCGCCGAATATACTATTAAATTTTTTAGCCGTGTCTCGCGCGATCTCAATATGCTGCTTTTGGTCGGCTCCCGTAGGTACGACATCGGCATCCTGTATCAAGATATCAGCCGCCATAAGCAACGGGTAATCAAATGTGCCTACGTTCACTTCTTTACTCTTCGCCTCCGCATCCTTGAACGCGTGCGCGCGAGAAAGATAGGCAACGGTTGTTATGCAATTGAATACCCACGCAAGCTCGGTCACTTCCGGAACATCAGACTGGCGGAAAATGATCGTTTTTTGCGGATCCAGGCCAATCGCGAGGTAATCAAGTGCAATGTCTAAAGTATCGTTATGTAATTTTTCAACGTCGCGAACCGTTGTCAGAGCATGGTAATTGGCAATAAAAACACGCGTCTGATACGCATCCTGCAGGTCCACGAACTGCTTCAAAGCGCCGAAATAGTTGCCCACATGCAGTCTTCCCGTTGGCTTCACCCCCGAAAGAAGCACTTTCTTTTCACTTTCCATACCTCCTTATCATAGCAAAGAAATAGACGTTATCAAATCCCGCCTTAATACTATACCCCCGGCAATTCCATATAAACCGTCGTTCCCTTCCCTTCTCCCGCTGATTCGGCCCAAATGCGCCCCTTGTGCGCTTTCACGATCTCCTGGGCGAGATACAGTCCGATACCCGATCCGTTCGTGTGAATTTTGCCGCTGTTGTCGGCGCGGTTGAATTTCCCAAACATCTCATCCTTGAACTTCTCCGCAAAGCCGACGCCGGTGTCCTGCACCACAAAGAGCACCGTGTTGCGTTCCTTGTTTTTTGAAATTGATACAATAATATCCCCTTTCGGTGTAAATTTTATCGCGTTGTCAATAACGTTAAGAATCACTTGGCGTATCTTCCCCTCATCAGCTTGCACATAGTTTTCTTTTTCATGATCCGCTTTGAAAACAAGTGAGAGCTTTGTTTCATCCATATTCGGCCTTAGCTCATCAATAATTTTTCGGGTCAAGACTTTGATGCCTACCGGCACAAAATGATATTCCATCCGGCCTTGTTCAATGCGCGCCACATTAAGAAAATCTTCCACGACATTGATTAGGTTTTGGCTTGAAGTGGATATTTTACGTATCGGATCAATTATTTTTTCGGATATTTTCCCGTACGATCCTTCTAAAAGCAAAGACGCGTAACCCTTGATAGCCGTGAGGGGGCTGCGCAACTGATGTGAAGCGATTGAAACAAATTCGGATTTTTGCTCATCCAGTAATTTGAGCCGTTCGTTCGCTTTTTTGAGGTCCTTCGCCAAAAGTTCTGTCCGTTCTCTTGCTGAAACCTCTCCATGAACGCTCCGAATAAGAAAAATTCCAAATACGACCGTTGCCGTGAAAGTGATACCGGTTATCATCCAATCTCGTAAAGTTTCCGACAAAAGAAATCGGGTGAAGATAAAGATCCACAGTATGAACGTGAAAAATTCGGTTGTGATGATTTTTGCGTTAAAAAGACTGTATCGCGCCGCGGCATATCCCCAAAACAATAATCCAACGCTCACCAAAAAATTGCCATACGGATATATGGGGATGTTGTACCACAAGAAAAAGTTTGTTGCCCCTCCGCCAAAACCGATAATGGATCCCCATAATAAAAATAAATATTGACTCTTTCTGGTTTTATCAACAATGGTAAAGTACTTATTGAAAAGAAAAATGGTAGACACGAGAACACTGGCCACATAGGTTGCAATATAGGTGGCATATGTCGCCCCTGCTTCCGGCCAATGTAAAAAGAATGATTTAGCACCAACGGCGGTGAT
Organism: Patescibacteria group bacterium; assembly: GCA_024654605.1. Classification (GTDB taxonomy): domain Bacteria; phylum Patescibacteriota; class Minisyncoccia; order Phycocordibacterales; family JANLHH01; genus JANLHH01. The sequence continues at coordinate 1,939 of JANLHH010000125.1, forward strand.
GACAGATTCAGGAAATAGAGCCAGCGAGCCTAGTACGATGGCCGAAAAAAAATAGAAAAAATACGACAAATACCGCCAGAGTTTCTCTAGTTCAAGCAAGCGCACGATCCAGTGAAAATACAAAGGCGGGATAAAAATAGATCCGACGGTAAAAAATTTTATCCAAAACAATGCGTCACTCAAGGTATCAGCAGACAACCATCTCCAATAACTTAAAGACCAAACGGCAATTGACACGCTAAAAAGCGTAAAGAGTTGGTTCTCAAATGAGTGCCTGTTCTTGAGAAACACGAACGCACCGATAATAAGTGCGACAATACCATTAATAAGTCCAAAAACAGCAAATATTTCCATATTAAAAAAAGCCCTATATGCATAGTATATAATGCATATAGGGACTTCTCAAGTATTTTTGTTGGCAACTGCCAGTCCGTGAATAAGAAAAGGTTCATAAAAGATCGTGCAATCCTTCGGATGAAACCCTCCCTCTAAAAGAACTTCTGCCATTTGGCATCTACTTCTGTACACCATCGCCCAGTTCACGATGTCCGTCACAAATTCTCTTTCTGGGTTATCATTCACATTACAAGTAATGAGCGCTCCGTTTCCCGCAAGAGAATCATATAGAGCGCTCACCAACTGTATTGCTTCCGGTTGGTGAAAATAATCAAGAAGTCCTACCATTTCGATAATGTCAGGCTTCCAACCGTTGCAATATTTACTGACATCTCGCACATCCGCCCTGACAAGTTCTACCGAGCTACTTACTCCGAATTCCAAAGCAAGCCCCTTGCTGTAATCCAGAGCCGATCTGCTTATGTCAACAAGTCTTACTTCAACGGCGCTACCAAGCAACTTAAGTTCAGCAATGGCTTCTATAACCGCCCTAGCCGAACCGGAAGCGACAGAGAGTATTCGTATCTTTTGCGAAGAACCATTCATTCTTTCTTGGATCGCGTTTCTGAGCTCCTTTTTTGTTAACGCGAGCCTGTTCCTGAGCGCCCCCGCATTGATAACACTCGACTCCCAGAAAGAAGAGATCAGTTTTTCCTTGGCGCCCACGATGGGTTGCTTGTAGTACTGATACATCAACTCTAGAGACTTGTATGTCTTTGAAGTTTCTCGGATCGCTTTCGTATGATCGTTAGACGACACGAAAATCCACTTGCAGAGATTTTTCGGAAGCAGGTTGATGAACGGAAGCCAAAAGAAATAAAAATAAATTTTCTTGAGAAATCCGTGTTTTTCGTAAGTCTTGTCGTTTTCAATGACAACTCTCACGTCTTCGCATTTACCACACTGACAATAGACCGAATTCATCGGTAATTCCCTCCCAGATAAGACTGTTTAAGAACGGTAGTTACAAATATCTTCTTACAGAATACCTTAAAATATGTGTAAGTCAAGTTCCCGCACTAGTACTATATCCCCTCTTTCTTCAATTCTTCAACGAGAGCTTTTGCTTTTTTTGATAATTTTTTAGGAAGTTCAATATTGAGATGAACAAGAAGGTCACCGCGTTTGTTGTTCCCTGTCGGTATGCCTTTGCCCTTCACTCGCAACACTTCTCCTAAAGTACTGCCGGGTGGGATCGTAACAGTAGTGTTTCCCTCCAAGGTTACGATATTTTGCTCTATGCCCAAAAGCGCGTCAGACAACTTGATGTTTAGATCCATATGTAAATTTTCCCCTTCGCGCCAAAAGACGGGGTGCGCGCTCACGCGTATCTTAATATACAGATCTCCGCTCAAACCTCTCGCTATCGCCTCCCCTTTTCCGGACAAACGAATAACTTCCCCGTCTCTGATACCGGGAGGGATGTGAATAAGCGCTTCATACTCTCCTTTTGCCACGCAATAACCTTTGCATGCGGAACACTTTTCTTCGGGAACTTGCCCGGAACCAAAACAGGCGCCGCATTCGCGTACTGTGTTAAACGCACCAAAAAAAGATTTCTTTACCTCATTGAATCTTCCTTTGCCATTACAAATATCGCATACCTTCATCTTTGAATTCTCCTTGCCTCCCGATCCTTTACATGTTTTGCACACCGAGGTCTTCGTGATCAATATATTTCGCTGTACTCCAAAGATAGACTCTTTGAAAGGAATTTCAATATCAATGGAAATATCCCGGCCGCGCTTTGTCTGCGTGCCGGCTCCTTGATATGCGCCGCCAAAGAATTCACTGAAGATATCACCAAGATCAAATTCAACTCCTCCAAAACCTTGGGCGGCATTACCAAATCCTGAAAACCCTTGATTCCCTCCGCCGGCGTTGTTGAACGCATGGCCGTAGGTGTCGTATTCCGCGCGTTTTTGCTTATTGGAAAGCACTTGGTACGCTTCGTTCACTTCCTTGAACTTGAGCTCATCACCGCCACTTTTGTCAGGGTGGTATTTATGCGCAAGCTTTCGGAAGGCTTTTTTGATGTCCTCCGGTGAAGCTTTGTGCTCAACGCCTAAAATTTTGTAATAGTCCTTCTTCATATATTCATTATATAACACATTTCCCGTAAAGAAAGAACCGCGGGTCTATTTGATTACGAAAAGGCGGGCTAATACCCACCTTTTCGTAATTATGTATGGTTCTCTTTCCGGTTACTTACCCTTGTTTTTCTTCGTCTTTGTCCGGCTTCTCTTCAAACTTCGCATCCCTCACATTTCCTTCTTTCGCACTATTCCCTCCACCCTTCTCATCTCCCTGTTGTGCGCTCTTGGCGAGATGTTCCCCAATCTTTTGCATTTCCGTAGAAAGCGCTTCGGTTGAGGTCTTTATCGCTTCAAGATTATCCTTCTCCTTCATTTCGCGCAGTGTTTTTATTTTTTCTTCAATGCTTACTTTTAGTTCCTCCGGAATTTTGCCGGCGCTATCTTTAAGCGCTTTTTCTGCCGTGTATGTCATTTGTTCGGCAATGTTTTTCGCTTCGATCACTTCTTTTTTCTGTTTATCCTCCGCCGCATGCACTTCCGCCTCCGTCTTCATTCGCTCAATATCCTGCTCGGAGAGGCCGGAGCTTGCCTCAATACGAATGGACTGCTCTTTGTTCGTTGTTTTATCTTTTGCTTTCACGTTCAATATGCCGTTTGCGTCCACATCAAACATCACTTCCACTTGCGGCATGCCACGCGGTGAAGGCGGAATACCGTCCAGAATAAACCGTCCAAGACTCTTGTTATCTGCGGCTAATGGACGTTCTCCTTGTACGATATGGATCTCAACCGATGTCTGGTTATCGGCAGCCGTTGAAAAAATTTGCGATTTGGACGCGGGGATAGTGGTGTTTCTTTCTATCAGTTTTGTCGCGACGCCGCCCATAGTCTCAATACCCAAGGAAAGCGGTATGACATCAAGCAGAAGAATATCTTTTACGTCTCCTTGTAAAATACCTGCTTGGATCGCCGCGCCGAGCGCCACCACCTCATCGGGGTTGATGGATTTGTTCGGCTCCTTGCCAAACAACTCTTTCACCGCACTCTGAATAGCAGGCATGCGCGTCTGGCCTCCCACCAAGAGAATCTCATGTATATCGGAAATGCCAAATGATGATGCTTCCAGCGCGCGCTTGGTGATCGTGATTGATTTATCAATGAATTCCCGTGCGAGTTCTTCAAGTTTTGCGCGGCTTAGTTTCAACAGGAGATGCCGTGGTCCGGATGCATCCGAAGTGATGAACGGAATGTTAATTTCTGTTTCCGGCGTGGTGGAAAGCTCGTGTTTCGCTTTTTCTGCCGCTTCTTTGAGGCGCTGGAGCGCCAGCACATCTTTGGTAATATCAATACCCGATTCTTTTTTAAATTCGTCAGCAATCCACGTGATGACCTTCTGATCAATATCCTCGCCGCCCATGTGAACATCGCCATCTGTTGACTTCACTTCTATCACGTCATCGCCCACCTCAAGCACAGAAACATCAAACGTACCGCCGCCAAAGTCGTACACAACAATTTTCTCATCCTTCTTCTTATTAAATCCGTAAGCGAGTGCCGCCGCTGTGGGCTCATTGATGATCCTCTTTACGTCAAATCCCGCTATCTTTCCGGCATCTTTTGTCGCTTTTCGCTGGTCGTCGTTAAAATACGCAGGCACGGTAATAACCGCCTCGGTGATCGTCTCGCCGAGCTTCGCTTCAGCGTCATGTTTGAATTTCTGCAACACCATGGCGGAGATCTCCTCCGGGCGATAGAATTTGTCTCCCATCTTTACCTTCACACCGCCATTGTCTCCCTCTTCAATAGTAAATGGAGATGTTTTGATATCCCGCTGCACGCCTGCATCGCTCCATTTGTGCCCAATAAGACGTTTAATACCAAACAAGGTGTTGGTAGGATTGGTTACCGCCTGTCTTTTCGCAATGAGCCCCACAAGGCGTTCATTGGATTTGGACAGGGCGATTACGGACGGCGTCGTGCGCGCGCCTTCCGTGTTTTCTATGATGGTCGGTTCTCCCCCTGAGACAACCGCCATTGCCGAATTTGTTGTTCCTAGATCAATTCCTAATATTTTACTCATATATTTGATGTGCTATGTTAAAAAATACTCATAGACGGATATTTTATAACATATATTATTTATTTTGTAAAGTTCTGTGGCTCTCGCCGGCATGTCACTCTGTATATTGTTTGATCTTCACTTGTGCGGCTCTGATTACTTTATCCCGCAAACGATACCCTTTTTGTACAACCTCCGCCACCGTATTATCTTCCTCCTTTTTGTCTGTTTGTATGACTTCAAGGGAAGCGTGTTCCTCCGGATTAAACATTTCTCCTTTTGGATCAATGGGTTTTATGCCGTAATGCTCTAAAATCTCCATGAACTGCGCATAAATATGCTCAACGCCGATTCTCCAATTCTTATCAACCTTCTCCCATGCCTCCGTGTTGCCAAAAGCCATATCGAAACTGTCCACTACCACCAGAAGCTCACGAATGATATCTTCGGTGGCGAATTTTGCGAAGCGCTCTTTTTCCACCGCAGTCTCTTTTTTTAAATTCAGAAAATCAGCTCTTGCTCTCTGCCAGCCGTCCAGATACTCCTGTTTTTCCGAGAGACACGTCTTGAGGCGATCGCGTAATTTCTTGATCGTATCCATATCACCCCCTTCTTCGGATTCAAATACTACGTCGTCTGATGCCGCTTGAGGCTCTTTGGCAACATCGTCTTTCTCTTGTTTGTGCGGTGTTTTCTTTACCATACTTTGAATACAGTGAATAACAAAACTACTGTCAGAGATCTCGTGACCCTGAAATCTCTCTTGTGCGCGGAGAAACTAGCGTTTACTCCATTGAGGGGCTTTACGGGCTTTTTTCAAACCAAACTTCCTTCGTTCTTTCACGCGCGGATCACGTTTAAGAAATCCTGCTTTTTTGAGCTTTTTTCTGAGCTCTTCGTCAAACAAAACAAGTGCGCGCGAAATCCCATGTCGCATTGCTTCAGCTTGAGCATGAATACCTCCTCCCGTTATTTTAGCAGAAACCTTAAACTTTGCGGGAACTTTTGATGTTGAAAAAGATTCGGTTACCACCTCCTGCATCTCTCCTGTCGGAAAATACACATTCAGTTCACGCTCGTTCACTACAAACTGGTTCTTGCTCGCCTCAGTCAAACGTACGCGTGCCACAGCGGTTTTTCTTCTTCCCACCGCTTCAATATACCTCCCTTTTGTTTTATTTGTTTCTGTTGTCATAAAAATTATTACTCGGTGATCTCTAGATTTTTCATCATGATGCTTCGGAGTTTGTTCGTGGGAAGCATACCTTTGACCGCCAACCTGAAGATCTCAGTATACCCTTTATGCTCAATCACCTCTTTCATCGGCTTCTCTTTCTGTCCTCCCGGATATCCGGAAAAAGTTTTATATATTTTGTCCTCTAATTTTTTAGGGTTCATCTTTACCTTGGAAGCATTGACGATGCGCACTTTCACTGCCGGTGCCAGATGTCGCTTATAGGTGGTCGTGTTTTTACCCATCAGAAAGACTGCTGCTTGGCTTGCAACTCGTCCGAGACTTTTTTGATTTGCGTCAATTGTGTATTCCATAATTAATTCTTCTGTTCGTAACTTTATACAAATTCAATGATTGCCATACTGCTTGCGTCGCTTGTTCGCGCGGGCAATTTTACAATGCGCGTATATCCGCCACTGCGCTCTTTATACCGAGGCGCGATCTCGTCAATGAGCTTTTTCGCACCGGAAAGAGACCCTAGGCGGGCGACGAGGAGCCTTTGCGCGGCTTGGTCTCCCCTCCTGGCTCTCGTGACCATTTTTTCAACGAACGGCCGCAATTCCTTTGCCTTCGCCTGCGTTGTCTTTATTTTTTCATGCTTCACCAAAGCAAGCGCTAAAGACTTCATCAAAGCTCTTCGCTCATCTCGTGTTCTGCCGAATTTTCTGTTTGCGTTGTGGTGTCTCATGAATCCTATTTTAAGTTAACGCCGAGGTTGC
>JANLHH010000129.1 GCA_024654605.1 Patescibacteria group bacterium
GGTGGTAGCCACGGTCGTAGTGCCCTGCCGGAGCGCGAAATGATATGTACGCGACTGATCATCCCCGCTCGTTCCAAATGCGTCTGGATTATTGGCACCAGCATTTGGTTCAAGCCGTGAGGCGAGCATAGCTGTCGCACCAGCACCCGTCGAGCTTTGTCCAGTATCTCCCGCGATAAGATTTTCGAAACCCGACGGCGCTGTTAATCCCGACGCAACATCATCGTCGTCAAGAGCTCCCCAAATCACCCGCAACGTATTCGCGGTCACCGTGGTAAATGAACCGGGATTCGGATCACCGCTTGCTCCTGTTGCTAAAACAGGTGTCGCATCAATGGCAGTTACAGAATCGACACCTCTCCATACCTGAATAACGACCGCCACTACCTGTGAATTGTCGGCGTTGTTAAAATTGACTACAGTGTCGGGTGTTGACCCCATCCGTTTCCAACCAAGAAGTGAACCCGCGGAAGACCCTGTGTGGTTATCAATAAGCGCATAACCGGAAGTGGTAAGTTGCCCACCAATAGCGCCGTCGGAAGCCGCACCTACCAACACAATGTCCCCTGCCGCAAGCACGCCTGGCAGGGTAATATCTTCGTTTGAGTCATTACCTGCAATTGTCGTGGTGGTTTGACCTATTTTTAAGAATGTCGTGGAAGCTACTGCGAAAGAGGCAGAGAGAGTCCCGTGATTTCCTTGCCCACTCACATCTGCGACATTTGAAACCATGTCAGCTCCATCAAACGTCCAGTAGCCGACAAGACCTTGTTCAAGAGAAGCGTTGGAGTTAAGGGTAAGAGAAAAAAAAGTTCCGCCAAGCACTTTAAATGCCGCGTAGCCAAAAATAAGTGCTACGACGAGTCCGAGAATAATAAGTTGTCCGATGTGGCGGGATGTCATGATTTAAGATTTAAAAAATTTAAGGTTGCGCGGGTGTGGTGGTTGCGCTTGTGGCAACGGTTTCTTCAGCGGGCGGTTCTTCCTCGGTTTCTTCAAGTACTGGCAGTTCGGGTTCAGGTGCCGGTTCAGGTTCAGGCACCGGTTCCTGTTCGGGTTCAGGTTCAGGTTCCAGTTCAGGTGCCGGTTCGGATTCCGGATCCGGAGCGGTAGTCTCAGGTGTCGAAGTTGCGGGCTCATCACTCACAACAGGAGGTTCGGGGGTCGTCGTTGCAGGTTCCGGTGGTGATTCAGGAATTGTCGCGTCTATAACCGTAGCCGATTGCGCGCTTTCACCCGTACCTGAATCTACACATTCTGCCGGTGTTGTTTTTGCCAGTCCACCGGAAATCGTCAAACAATATGGAGCGCCGGTTTCCTCATCATAGAGCGTGATACCCGTACGACGCTCTGGCGAGCCAATCTTCGCCGTCCCTTTCACTGTGAGATTTTCTGCGATAAGCGTTCCGTCAGCACTGATGCTCCACGTTCCCGATTCGGAAATGATACTGCGCGCGTTTGCGATATCACGCCCGCCGAGATCAAAAATACCTTTTTCTCCAAATTCAAACTCCATGTCGCCTTGCGCAATTGCTCCCGAAAGTCCCTGTGAAGCAAGGTCTACAAAAACAAGAATTGTGCCGCGACCGCTCTCGTCTTGCGGGGAACCCGCAGTAAACGACTCAAGAGCGATACCGATAGTGCTGCCAAGACCCGAGGACTTCTTCCCTGCTCCGGCCACCTTTGCAGAAGGCGCGATACGGTCGCCAATCGCAATTGGACCTCCTTCCATAGTTACCTTCACTGGTACGCGTCCGGCAAGCGCCAAGGGTACGCGTCGCTCATTTTTGTACTTCTGACTATCAAACCCTCCAAGGAGAAGACCTGGCTCGGTGGATACCACGCCAAACACTTGTGGTGTTCTTTGGGGCGCCGCAGGAGAATTGATTTCTTTCGTGGTGGTGGCGCTCTCTTCACTCTTCCCTTTTCTGCTCTTTGAGACAACTACCGTCGGGTTTCTATCGTACTTTCGCACGAAAACCGGATTGTTCGCGTCAAGCATTACGATATCGCCCGCGCCGAGTGTACTGTCTTTTGTCGGGTACTCTTCCGCAAGGTCAAGACCGCTCACGGTCGCATTGTTGGCATAAATAGTACCACGTGTGCGCGCGCTGTCGTCGCAATTGTCACCGCCATTGTCCACACAAAGGATGCCGTCGCCTACGATGAGCGAGTTCCACGGAATATTAGTGGAGTAAAGCACGGTGGATGTGCCGATGTGCACACCGGTATTTCTGATACCGCCCGCGCCGTTGGATTCGCCCGCGATGGTAAGCAGGCGGTTTGAGTCTAGCTGTGCCGCGTACGCCTCATCGGTTCCTAATGGTGCTGAAGAGGTAACCGAAAGGTCTATCCAGCTCACAATACCCGCATTCGGTTCAAAGTTGACGGGACCAAGGTCAAGATTTTCAATACTTGTCTTATTGGCGCCATAGTCATAAAGGAGCGCGCCGGAATTAATGTTCAGACCGCCCGCGAACGTTGAAGTAGCCGTCGTGGAGGTGGCGGTGAAGTTGCGCGCCACCGCCTCCCCCACGACAGAGAGTTTTGCATACGGCGAAGTGGTGCCGATGCCGACGTTGCCGCCTGTCGCAATAAGAAACCGAACGCTGGCACCTGATTCATTAATCCTAAATGAACTGTCAGAGTATGCACCACCATTCCATATAGCAGTAGCACCTTGCGTAAATTGAAAATGATTCCCATCAGTTGCCTCAATATCAAGCTTTGCGGTTGGATTACTTTTCCCGATGCCCACATTTCCCTGCGAGGTGATATGAAAAGCGGTCGTCGTCCCAGCGCCGCTCGTTGAGGAAGCGACAGTGAAAAGCGGAGTGGTGCCGCCGGTGGTATTGACGACGGAGAATTTCGCGTAGGGCGAGGTGGTGCCGATACCGACTTTACCAGCAAGAAGCGTCATGATTGAACCGGACCCGTCGCTTGCATGAAAATACGTCGCTCCATTGACAGCTGTGATTGCCAAGCTGTCGCCATATCCATAAAAATTATTCGTACCATCACTATTTGTGGATAACAGTAATTGTTTTGTACCGCCAGATCGTGTCGAGTAGATGCTTTGTCCGCTCGTGCCATCAAGCAAAATATTGCCAGCCACAGTAAGTTTCTGCGCCGGCGTCGATGTGCCGATACCGACATAGCCGCTCGTCGCGAGGAAGAGAGATGAGGTTGCCGTGAGTGTCGTGCCGCTGCCGGCGTAGTATGGCAATTGTCCGGTCGTACCAGAGCCGACCGTACCCGAGCCGCCTCCTCCCGCGCCGCCAACACACACGCCGTTGACGGCGAAACATCCCGTCCGCACATTGATCCCGGACCCAAAGGTACTCGTGGCTGTTCCCGAAATGTTTATGGTGTCATTACCGGTGTTGCCAAGAGAAAGAAGCGTGCCCGGCGTCGTGGTCCCGATACCGACGTTGCCGCCACTTGCGCTCTGTAACACAACAGCGGACGCATCCAATAAAAGCTTAGTGCTATATCCGCTGGTGAAAATTGATCTGTCTGCATTGATAAAGCTAATATTGCCAGCTATGGTTGTATCCCCATTTATATCTAGCGTCGTACTCGGCGCCGCCGTCCCGATCCCCACGTTCCCCTGTGCGGTGATGTGGAAGGCGGTCGTGGTACCCGCGCCGCTCGTAGAAGAGGCGACGGTGAACAGCGGAGTTGTGCCACCCGCGGTGCTGGAAACAGAAAGTTTTGCATACGGCGAAGTGGTGCCGATACCGACGTTGCCGCCTTCTGGCATAATCGACAAGTCGTCTCCATATCGTGCCAATAAACTTCGGATGACACCGCCCGACCTGCTAATCAATTGAGTCGAAGGACCTGCCCAGTAGTTAGAGTGAAAAAGTCTGGTATATTGCGAAACGTCTCCGGAAGGTAGTAATTTAATTTCGGGTGTGGTGTCTTGAACGACTAATCTAACATCCGGACTCGTCGTACCGATGCCGACGTTGCCAGTGACGTTATTAATGAACATACGCGCACCGTTGTCTTGCGATCCAAATATGATTGGCGTGGTAGTCCCTTCAAGACCGATAAAGAGAGCGCTTGAATCTACGCCGGCAATTTTTGCGAGGTTGCGCGCTGCCGCAGGAAGAGCTGCCTCAAGCGAGCCAAATCCTTGCGTGTTCGTACTGCTGAATACATCCAGAACCAGAGAGGCAAGGTCTGATCGGGCGATGACTCCCGCTCGCGCCAAAGTGCCCGTTCCATAATTCTTTACATCAATCCGTCTGATGGCATCCACATTTGATTGAGCAGAAAGAAGCGCATCACCCCCAAAGCCGGTTATAGGTGTTGTTGAACCAACAATCACATACCCGTCCGACGTGATATGGAAGGCGGTCGTGGTACCCGCGCCGCTCGTGGAAGAAGCGACGGTGAACAGCGGAGTCGTGCCGCCCGCAGTGCTGGAAACAGAAAGTTTCGCCCAAGGCGTCGTCGTTCCGACGCCGATGTTGCCGGCTGTATCGATCGTTAACCTTGCAGTATTTAACGTGGAATCATAGCTTTGGGATATCTTGAACTTGTTGCTGTCGCTGCCATCAATTCCCACGCTCCATGCATTATTGTTATTTAACGTATATCTGTTAAACGACAATCCTGTTGCTGATGTGTTGCTTATATCAACAATGGATACGGTATTTCCCGTGCTGTAAAAATCAGCCAGAACCGGACCAGAAGATGTCACATCAAGCGCTCTTGCCGGCGTCGTCGTTCCGATGCCGACTCTGCCGGTGCTTGAAATAAACACGGACGAGGTTGCCTGCGCGGTGCCCGCGTCGTCGCCGACGATAAAGTAGCCCTTGGTGAGAGAGAGTGAAGAAGGCACGACGCCGGAGAGCGAGAGGGTGCCGTTTGCGCCGCCGACGAGTGAGCCGAGCGTGCCTGAATAGGTGAAGCCTGTGCCGAGGGAAAGCGTTGTGGTGGCAACCGAAGAGAGTGCGTTGGTGCCGTTGCCGTACAGAAGTTGAGAGGAGGTGAACGTGGTTGCTCCGGTGCCACCGTTGCCCACACCGAGCGTGCCGGTGATGTCTGTCGTCAAATCAACGAGCGCGGTCGCGACCGCGCCCGCGGTTGCTTTCAAAAAGCCGGTGACTGTTTTGAATGTGAAATTGTTGGAGGCGATGAGGTTGGAGGTTGAGGCGGTGCCGGAAACCGTGATCGCGGTAGAGGAGGCGTATGGGAATTGAGAGGCGGTGGAGGAGGTGGCGGTGAAGTATTCCGAAACTGTCTGACCGACAACGGAGAGTTTGGCATAAGGAGAAGTGGTGCCGACGCCGATGTTGCCGCCGTCAACGACGGTGAATACTTCATTGCCACCATCAAGGAGGTTTAAGATATCCCCCGCCCCACTTTGGTTGATCGTGAGGAGCGTGGAAGCGGAGGTTGCCGCGATGGTGTCGGCTTCATCGGATCGCACAAATGAAGTTGAGTCCACGCCGTCCAATTTGCCTGCTTCAAACGCGGCGGGCACCGCGCCTAATTTTTTGCGCGGGGAAAGTGTTTCCATTGTAGAGCTCGCAGTGCCGCCAACCAACACTTCAAGATACAGCGTCTGGTTGAAATCAACGCTCGTTAAAGGAGTGGAACTTCCCAAAAGGACGCTGAAAAGCCCGTTTGTCACGGTAATC
>JANLHH010000135.1 GCA_024654605.1 Patescibacteria group bacterium
TCTGTTACTACCCCTAGCACAACCTCATCTTTTCCTTTTTTTTCGTTCATCTAGAGTGGTCTGTATATTAACAGATAAGTGGATAAATAGTCAACCCCGTGGATTGCTTTTGGCGTAGCACGCAGTTGCGAGTCACAAGCTACCTCTGGTGTTTAATACCTTTTATTTTATAATTTGATTGATATGTATCCTATCAACGTTGTTCGGAAACTTTCTTTTCCAGAAGGGCTTAATGGAAGCTTCAGCGCGTTCAATATAGGGAAACGCGCCAAGTACTTCTTGGAATTGCAGTCCCTTTTTGGGTTTGTTGACAAGCGCCGCCTTTAACCCCTCCTCATCAACAGTCCATACGACATAAACCGCGCCGGAAAGGCTAAACGATATGCTTTCATCAAACGGCGAAGCAGATTCTTTATCCACAATATTAAAGGTAATCTTATCCATATCGAGAATAGTCACGGCACTTCCATCGTATCGGTTTTGGAGCGTATTTTTTGCGATGAATTTTGCCAACTCGTCTTTATTGAAGATCACGCCATTGAGTGTCGCCCGTTCGGTAACACGCGCGGTGTTGCTTGATGTTTCTTCAATTTTTTCCTCCGCCTCGTAAGAAATAAATATGCCATCCTCGTAGAGGATGAAATTATCCGGCTTTTGCGCATTTGCTTCAATAAGTAATTGCTCTTTAAGCATATCCCGAAGCTCTTCACGGGCAACCTTGATGTCTTCTTCCGATGGGTACTTCACTACGCCGGAAAATCCTCCTGTCATTTCGGTTTTAGAACGAGCATAAAAATTCTCATATTGAGGGCTTCCCTTAAATCCGGGAATGGTAAAATCGGATAATCCGATATTATATGATTCGCCCGGTTCATCGGCATATACCGTTACTTCCAGAGACCCCGGAATTATTTCCCCTTCAAGCACTTTTGTTCCCGGTATGCTTACCGATTCCTTGATGCGATAGATCTTTCCAGACGGCGCTTCAAATCGGGTGTTTTTTATTAGTGGTTGTACAGCACCGCTGTATTTATTATAAACAACGATAGTACCTGATGCTTTCCGTTCAACCTGACGTTCTTTTGTCGCAGGAATATCCTTTCCTTCCTCTTTCGCAAGAATCATCACATCAAAGGCAAGTTCTCCATCGACAGGCTCCCGGTAAGCTGAAAATTCGCCCTCAATAACACCTTCGTCTTGTTTCGGGGTAACAGTGATTGTTGCACCCGTAAATAAACTAAAGAATGAGAACACAAGGACGAGTGTCGCAAAAAATGCCACACTCCAAACAAGCAAGCGAGGATCGCCACGTTTCTCCCCTACTATGAATCGTTCATGGGCACGGGGCTTCAAAAACGACATGCGCGCATCAAGATCGTTTTCTCCTGTGTTTCTCCTCTCTCTCTTGTCTTCTTTTTCTTGTGTCACAACATGCACAGGGATCGGTTGCGCACTTTTTTCTGATTCCTTTCGGCTGTGTTTTCGGGGAATTTTTATGTCGTCAAATGAATGTTTCATATCCGGTTATTGTTGCTTTATTATACCACTCTCAAAAACTCTTGCTTATAGCATACAAACAAATTTATTACTTGTTCGCAAACACTGTCTCAATCATAATAAATGGATCTCTTGCGGAGCGAGAACTAAAACGGCAAAAATCATTGAGAAACGCCGTATTCACGGGGGTAACATCAAACTTTTCATCCGTCATGGTAAATTGCGCAAATTGCTCTTTCGTGATCAGCGAAGAAAACCATCCTTCAATATCTTTATCGGAAGTGAAAAAAACTTTACTGGGTATGGAAAAAGATTCTGATAAAGTGTGCAGCGCGCTTTGAAAACTGCTTGTCCATTCACCACCCGCAGAGAGAAGTGCTTCTTCAATGTGGTCCTTATGCTGGCCGCTGATGTTGCGGTCATGATAGAGATGCAGGAGCGAGAGCGCTTCGGACGGAGTAGTCTTCAATATCTTCGCAAGGGTGCGAATGACATCTCGCTTTCCGATGGGGAATGTAACCGTTTCAAGAAGCACACCTGATCTCACGAGCGATATGTCAGTAATCTCCCCGGAAATATCGAGAAATAAAAAATTGTCCGTTTCGTGTGCGATATTTCTTAATACATCAAAGGCCACGAGTGAAAAAGAGTTAAATTCTATCTCTGGAACGACATAGGTCCTTCGTATCTCTCCCGCGATATTTTTAAGCAGTTCTTTCGGAGACAGAGAGACAAAAAGAGTCGCCTCAATAGAGTGTGCTTCCTTCCCGTGCGGTTCGGATGTTTCATAGCCATTTAACTTGACCTGTATCAGTCGTTTTTCCATGGTACTGGCTCTATCACCCGATGTATACTCTCTCACCTCCTCCGAATTTTTGAACGCTTCTATTTCTGTTTCTATAAGGTCGTCAATGAACTGTTTTGTCACGTTGAATGGTTTATCCTTTCTCGTCCGTATAATCCGTGTTTGCGTCGCATGCCATGGAGAAGCAAGGGTACAGTATGCTATCTCCGGACTACTGCTCCCTAATTGTGTGAATTTTAAATGAGAAATACCATTTTTTTGCACGTCTGTGACCACTTCGTGGAGTGTTTTAAGCATGATGCCGGAGAGCCGCTCTGCGGCTAGCTCTTCCTGAAAGATCATATCTCTTTGGGAGGTATAAATAATCTTTGGTGTTTCTCCTTTTTTAAATAGCACAAGAGCGCCGGAAACACTCGCCGAACCAATATCAAATATAAGCGCAATTTTACCACTCTTCCTCTTCCGCATGAAAACAGGAAATATCATAGAGATATTATATCATGTCCGGAGAGAAGAGTGGTTCGTTTTCTGTGGAAATTAAAATACATCGCGCACGAGGTTTAACTCGCGACTTTGCTGCGAGGAACCTTTATTCAAGTATTGCTTTAACTCTGCGTACACCCGCTGACGACGCCTCTTCTTTGATGATCTTGAATACGCCTTTTATGGCAGTGGTATTTTCTACATGAGGCCCGCCACAGAGTTCTCGTGAATATACGGTTCCATCGTCACACTTCACCGCGTAGACATTCACCACATCGGGATACTTCTCCCAAAAACTCCCCTCCACGCCGGCTTCTTTCGCTTCTTTCTTCGGCATTTGTTCAATGACAACCGCGCAACCTTTGCCAATCGCTTCGTTCACGTACTGTTCCACTTTATCAAGTACCTCGCGCGACACTTTCTCCGGATGCGTGAAATCAAACCGCGTACGCTCCGCTGTGATATTAGAGCCCGCTTGATGCACACCTTCACCCAAAAATGTGCGGAGTCCCGCAAGCATCAAATGCGTACACGTATGCAACATTGTCGTTTTTTCACCGGTGTCGGACAAACCTCCTTTGAATTTTTGTTCCGCCCCCGCGCGCGAGAG
>JANLHH010000136.1 GCA_024654605.1 Patescibacteria group bacterium
GCCTACCTTACGGCGCTCCATAATGAATTTATTTGAATATTTCTTTGCGTGGCGCGTCTTTTGGCCTTTTCCTGTTGGCTTTCCCCATGCTGACACTGCGCGTCGGCGTCCACGACCTTGCCTTCCTTCACCGCCACCATGCGGGTGATCAACGGGGTTCATGGCAGAACCACGCACGGTTGGACGAATACCCAACCATCGTGATCGCCCTGCTTTTCCGACCGTACGCAGTTTATGTTCCTCATTGGATACGGCACCGATGGACGCCCATGCGGTTCCAATGATCTTGCGAATCTCTCCTGACGGCATCCTTATTTGCGCGTATCCGGCATCGTGCGCCGCAACTTCCGCGAATGAACCGGCGCCACGGGCGATACGCGCTCCGTTATTGGGTTTTAACTCTATATTGTAGACAAACGTACCTGAAGGGATATTTTTCAACGGAAGCCGATTGCCTGTCACGATATCCGCTTTTTCAGAAACAACGAATGTACTGCCAACCTTCATGGAAGAAGGAGCGAGAATATATCTTCGTTCCCCGTCCGCATACAGCACCAAGGCGATAAATCCAGACCTGCTTGGATCATATTCTATCGTCTCAACCTTAGCCGGTATGTCTATTTTGTTATACATAAAATCAACATCACGAAAAAGGCGTTTGTGACCCCCTCCTTTGTGGCGTACCGTAATGCGACCTGCATTATTTCTTCCCACCGAACGTTTACCGCCTCTTGTCAGAGATTTCTTTGGTTGAGATGCCGTCAACACGCCCCTGTAAGAAACAGTGGTCATGTGTCGGCGTGATGGTGTTGTAGGCTTATATTTCTTCATAATTGTTTTTATACAAACTCTATACTATCTCCCTCTTTCAAATATATGACGGCTTTTTTCCCGCCTGCTTTTACTCCTCTTTTTCCGCGAGAGAGAACTTTCTTTGCAGGGAGCACCATCGTGTGCACTTTTACGGGCCTTACGCCGTAGAGCTGAAGAACTGCTTGCCGTATCTCTTCTTTATTTGAACGAGGATCTACGTCAAAGATGTACGTGTTCTTCATCGCTTCGGCGGTCGCCTTTTCCGTCACGCGCGGCCGCAGAAGCACGTGAGAAAAGGCGAATCTCTCCTTGGTCGGAGCCGCACTCTCTCTCGACGGGATCTTCGTTATCTCCTTCTTTATCTTCTTTACCGCCGTGCCCGCTGCTGCCTCTTTTGTTTTTTTATTAAAAATCGCCATATTATTTTTACTTTGTGGCTACTGCCGTTTCTTTTCCCTTTTTCTCTTTTTCTTTCTGCTTAATC
>JANLHH010000137.1 GCA_024654605.1 Patescibacteria group bacterium
GAGTATCAAGGAGGTAGCGGTAGAATGGGTCAATCCTGCGGGATCCACTGTCTCCGCAATGGCATACGTTACGACATTTAAGGAGCTGATGCAGATCAAGTACAACAGCATTCGTGGTGTATACAATAAGACACAACACGAAACGTTAATGCCCGCATATACGCCTACGCTTGTGGGGGCCGAAGAGGTTTCTCCATCCAATTTTTCACTACTGTTTGAGGGAATCAAACAATCAAGCATGTTTGATTATTGGAGACAATCCACGTACGACGCCAATATTGTGCAGTTTAACGAAGAAGAAGAGGAAGAGCGTGGTAAAGGATTCTTTTTTCAAAATGATGAATTTGTGCATCATACCGACCTCCACCATCACGAAACGGCTTTTTATGTTCTCATGCAGCACCAAAAGACGCTCTTAGGTGTTTTGGCACTCGTGCTGGGAGCCTCTCTCATTATCAACTGGCACGCAACCGTCATGGTCCTTTTTGCCACACTGACGATACTTTACTTTGCCGATCTTCTCTTCGGACTTTTTCTTGTATTTCGAAGCCTCGGTTCTTTTTCTGAAATAAAAATAAGCCCTGCCGAGATGGAAGAAGTGCGCGGAGGAGAATGGCCGAGCTACACGATCTTTTGTCCTTTGTATAAAGAGTGGCAGGTGGTTGAACAATTTGCCACCGCGATGGGTAACATGGATTACCCAAAAGACAAGTTGCAAATCTTGTTTCTCCTTGAGGCCGACGACACGGAAACCATCAGAAAGATTAGCTCGTTTGACCTTCCTTCAAACTTTGAAATCGTTGTTGTTCCGCACTCTTTTCCAAAGACAAAACCCAAAGCGATGAACTACGGGCTTGCGTATGCAAAAGGGGAATACCTGGTTGTGTATGACGCGGAGGATGTCCCCGAGCGCGATCAGCTAAAGAAAGCGGTTCTAGCTTTCAAAAAATCCAGCCCGCAAACGGTGTGCGTTCAGGCAAAGCTTAACTTCTATAATCCGAAACAGAATCTGCTCACCCGAGTCTTTACCGCGGAGTATTCACTATGGTTTGATCTCATTTTGCCCGGTCTGCAGTCCATCAACGCGCCAATTCCTCTGGGGGGCACTTCAAACCATTTTCGAACACAAGATATAAAAGCGCTCTTCGGCTGGGACGCATTTAATGTGACAGAAGACTGCGACCTTGGCATGCGTATCGTTAAACGAGGACTCCGAACCGCTATCGTTGATTCCACCACATATGAGGAGGCGAATTCAGGTATGAGAAAT
>JANLHH010000140.1 GCA_024654605.1 Patescibacteria group bacterium
ACGATAGTCGCCCCTGCTCTCTTGGCAATCGTAACAGTTTCATCGGTTGAGCCATCATTAACCACGAGTATTTCTTCCACTAAAGAGTGTGATCGTATACTTTTGATCACCTGTCCGATGGTTTTTTCTTCGTTATGTGCCGGAATAATTACTGAAACCATGATTTTTCAATTATTTTTTTCGCGCCGTATATAAGTATCAAAAAGAGAACAACAAAAACAGAGAAGGACAGCAGAATATTCCGCACATCCAATACGGTGGCGTTGAAAACTTTTTGTACACCAAAACCAAGCGCAAAGGTAAATATAATAAGAAGGATTGACCCGGTGAGATCACCAGTGAGATACCGCCGATAGGGGATTCTATAAATTCCAGATAATACTTGTATCGCGGTGCGTGTGCCGTAAATAAATTTTGAT
Organism: Patescibacteria group bacterium; assembly: GCA_024654605.1. GTDB lineage: Bacteria > Patescibacteriota > Minisyncoccia > Phycocordibacterales > JANLHH01 > JANLHH01. The sequence goes on from JANLHH010000140.1 coordinate 420, forward strand.
ATCACTAGTATTTTGATTGGATTTTTCACAAAGGCGGCGGAAAGAAGCTCAATCTTTGGCGTAACCCGCGCGTATACTCTATGAATAAAACGTTGCTTTAGTCTTTTGGTATTGAGTTGTTCCCCGGGCAGTAACTTCCTTGTCTGGTACATCAATTTTCCGAACAGATACCACAAGGAGTCTGAAATAAGTGTTGCAGCAAGAGCAAGCGTAAACACAAGGAATGGGTTGAGTATTCCCACAGCACTTAAATAGACTGCCGGGACAAGTACTGTCTCTCCGCCGAGTAAAAGACCAATAAATACAGGTACGTACTTTATTGTAAAGGCAGAGGATAGATCCATAAATATAGAATAACCTAAAAGGCGTGTTCCTGATAGAGGTCTGTATTTTTAAGAAAACAAGGTTCTAGAAAGGACGCAAGAGGACTCCGTCACTGCATTTTGTTATACTCACTATATGATGTATAAACAGGCGTTGCTCATAATTGGTGTATTAGTCGCGATCACACTTTTATTTTGGTACTCTCTTTCATTACAAGAGACGTTTTACAACATCGTCTCCTTTTTTGAAACCTATGTAAGACAGAACGAAGCGCTTGGACTCCTCGTGTTTATGCTAACTGCCGCCCTTGCGGCGCTGGTAGGCCCTTTCACCAATCTCCCACTTATCCCCGTAGCAGTCGCTCTTTTTGGTACAGTTCCGACTACTCTTTTGCTTCTTGGAGGGTGGCTTATTGGCGACACAATAGCTTATCTCATCGGGCGTTATATCGGCTACCCGGCGGTTCGCTATGTTATTTCCGCCAAACGCTTTGATGCATGGCTTTCCACGATCAGCCCCCATACGAGTTTTTTCAAGATGTTTCTTCTTCGCTTGGCACTCCCCGCAGAATTGGGCTATGCATTCGGAACCATCCGATACCCTTTCTGGAAATATTTTTTACTGACATTTTTTGCGGAACTACCGTTCGTGCTTGTTACTATCTATGCAAGCGAAGCGATTCTCCTTGGGGAGCGGTTACAGTTTTTCGGACTGATCGCGCTTATGAGCGTCATATTTTTCGGGGCATTTTATCTTGTTCGCAAACCTACTCTTCATGGGGTTGACAAATAATTTGATTTTAGCTATTATATCTTTGCAAACTTAGAGTCTCACTACTTAAAAAGTATAGCGGGCCCGCTCTGGGTCTGCTTTTATTTCAAGAACCCTGCCCTGTCGGCAGGTCCACACGAAGTTCAAACAAGGGGTTTATGACAACCCTTTATTATCAGTCCAAGAAGGCACCGCACAAATAATATATGTACCAAAAGAATTTTACCAAAAAACCGTTTCGGAAGAGCGCCCCATCTCATCATGGGAGTAGTTTTCGCGCGCATGGAGGACAGAGGGGAGGGCAGAGAGGTGGACAGAGACATCAGATGAAGGGTCAGAGGATTGACGTGTCAAAGTTTATCAATAAAGCGGTGATCACCGAAAAGGTTGAACATTTTGTGCCTGAGCACAAGTTTAATGATTTCAAGATCCACCAACAGATCAAGACCAACATTGCCGCAAAAGGATACACGATGCCCACGCCTATTCAAGACAGGACTATTCCGCACATTCTTCGCGGAGCAGATGTCGTCGGTATTGCCAACACAGGAACGGGCAAGACAGGTGCGTTTCTCATTCCTCTTATCAATAAGATAATGGCAGACCCGAAAGAGAACGTATTGATTGTCGTTCCCACACGAGAACTTGCTATTCAGATCAATGAAGAGCTCAAAGAATTTAGTAAACACACGAATCTTCATTCCGTATGCTGTGTTGGGGGCGCGAATATCAGCCAGCAAATTTCAGGCCTCAGGCGTCCGCACCGTTTTGTTATCGGCACACCGGGGAGATTGAAGGACCTTATTCAAAGGAGGGTTCTTGATCTCGCACGTTTTAAGAGTGTGGTTTTAGACGAAGCAGACAGGATGCTTGATATGGGATTTCTTCCCGATATGCGTTTCATGATGGCTCGATTACCAAAAGAGCGACATACACTCTTTTTCTCCGCGACACTCTCGCGAGAAATTGAAACACTCATTAAGGAATTTCTTCGTGATCCGGTTTCTATTTCCGTAAAAACGCAGGACACCGCAAAGAATGTTGATCAAGATGTGGTAAGAGTTAAGCGCGGTGATGAAAAACTTGATGTGCTTCATGACCTTTTGATCCAGCCGGAGTTCAGCAAAGTGCTTATCTTTGGCAAGACAAAGCACGGCGTAGAAAATCTTTCCAAGGTTCTTGTTAAAAGAGGATTCAAAGCCGAGTCAATTCACGGCGACAAAAACCAATCAAAACGACAGAGAGCACTCGGTCTTTTCAAGGATAACCGCGCCCAGATCCTCGTGGCGACAGATGTTGCGGCACGTGGTCTTGATATCAGCGGCATCAGTCATGTTATTAATTATGACATTCCCGCAACCTACGATGATTATATTCATCGTATTGGCAGAACAGGAAGAGCGGGTAAGAAGGGAAAAGCACTCACGTTCGTTGAACACAGGTAATAAAGTCGTGAGAATGACCGTATCGTCATAAAACCGCCGTGCTCTTGTGCGCGGCGGTTTGTTCGTGGTATTATGTATACAAGAATCCCCCTGAAAATTTCGTGGATACACCTGTTTAGTACGATGTATTCAACAGCCATTATGAAAAAAACACTCGTTGTTATATTTTCCATTCTCATTCTTGCGCTCTTGTCCATAATCGGTACTATTGTATACATTAAACTTTTTTCTCCCATCGACAAATTTTTGTAATAGAAGGAAACATTTAACGCACCCGATTTTATTCCATTTTTCACCAGATATAACAAAATACATATCATGAAAACAGGATTTTTCAAAAAACGAGACGCAAAAAGTATTTTTAAGAAACCCGAGCCTAACGGGGTTCCAAAGCATGACGAGTATGGTCGTTCACACAAAGGTGTCGCGGTGTGCAAAAAATGCCACAACGTACTTTTCAAGAAAGAATGGCACCGACCGGGCGTACAGCTCTCAGACCAAATATTGCTCGCGCGGAAAAAGGGTGTACATTTTGTGCTCTGCCCCTCTTGTACGATGATCGCAAACAAGCAATATGAGGGAGAGGTTATGGTGAAGAACGTTCCGGAAAAATATGAAGTGGAGCTTGTGAATCTTATCGCATCTTATAACGAGCAAGCACAAAAACGCGATCCGCAAGATCGGGTCATTACCATTGAGAAAAGCAAAAAAGGATACCGTGTCACCACTACCGAAAATCAGCTTGCCGTAAGGCTTGCAAAAAAGATCAGGAGTGCTTTCAGCAAAGGGAGAGTTGCCTTGCATATCAGCCATTCATCTGAACCCTATGAAGTAGAACGTGTTGTGCTCACATTCAAATAATACCCCCTTAAATAAAAAGTAAAAATGGAACAAGAAACATTAAAAAAACTGGAAGAACAAGGACAAAAAATTGATGAAATATACGTATCGGTTGAAAAGACGAGGAAATATTTCATGTGGACGCTCATAGTAACTCTCGCTTTCTTTATCCTTCCCCTCGTAGGACTTTTGTTCGCCATTCCGTCATTTTTGAATACGTACAGCACTGCTTTGCAGGGATTGTAGGTATTGATGAGGATTTTTAAAAAAGTACGAGCAAACAAAAAAAGGAGTTCCGATGACATCGGAACTCCTTCTACTACATACTGTATCCTACAAAAGGATACAATAAAGAACTACGATCTTTCACCACTTCCCATCATCTTCGCGAGTGGCTTGAAGTCCCCCTTTGCCGCCGCATCCATGAAGATGCGCATGTCGCGTTGAGGAAAAGCAAGCCCTTTACCGGTCACGGTATCCGCGATGACAGGTATGCCATGCTGCATCCCATAGCCGACACAACTTTCGCCTCTGTTTGTTTTGAACTTGGTAAGATCACTGACTTTCAGCGTGATGGCGAGATTCTCGATCCCAGGACTTTTGCGGTTGACGATCTCGACGACCATATTGTTGATTGGCTGGGTCGCTTTCATATTGCTATTCTCCTTGGTTGAAGTGATGTGAAAGAAAATATCTACCGGGAATCCCAGTAGATGCGTGAAATTATAGCAGATAGTAGAGACGTGTCAAATTTACCGTAATTTTTTCAACGAGACACTTTTGCCCGTAGAGAAAAGTTTGCTACAATAGAGCCAATGTATATTTTATTTGATATTGGAGGCACTAAAATGCGCATAGCCCTATCGCGGGATGAAAAATCATTTAATGATCCCGTCATCGTGGATACGCCTCAAAAATTTGAAGATGGCATCAGTCTCTTTCGGGAGACTGTTTCGGCACTTGTGGGGGGAGAACGCATTCTCGCAATGGCTGGTGGTATTGCCGGAGTGTTTGATAAGAAAAAGGGCATGCTCTCCAACTCTCCCAATTTGCCTGATTGGATAGGAAAGCCCTTACGCGAAGAATTGGAAAAAGCTTGTGATACAAAAGTTTTTATTGAGAATGATTCCGCTCTTGTAGGGTTGGGTGAGGCGCTTGTTGGTTCCGGCGGGGGATTTAACGTAGTGGCGTATATCACGGTGAGTACCGGCGTGGGCGGCGCGCGCATTATAGAAGGAAAAATTGATGAAGCGGTGATTGGTTTTGAACCCGGTCATCAGATCATTGATCCGGACAATACGCTTTGTCCCGAATGCGAAGGGAATGACCTTGAAAGTTATGTGTCAGGAGTAGCCGTGGGGAAACGATATGGCATGAAGCCTTACGAGATTAAAGAAGAAACTCTTTGGGAAGAAACCTTGCCGAAATTCCTGGCGTACGGACTCAATAATACGGTTGTTCATTGGTCGCCTGATGTCGTGGTGCTTGGTGGTTCTATGATTGTGGGGGACCCGGCGATTTCCGTTGAAGCGACAGAACGTTATCTCAAAGAGATCATGCATATTTTTCCAAACATTCCCGTCATTAAGAAAGCGACACTCGGGGCGGAAGGCGGTCTCCATGGTGCGCTCGCATACCTTAAACAAAACAGTGTATAATAGTTAAATTATTATGAATAATATTTTTTCCATGTTTGATCTCAATACAACCGTTTATGCTCTCGTTGTTGTTCTTGCGCTAGGAACAATTTATGCATGGTATCAATTTGCGTTAGTGCTCGCGCGCCAATGTGACACGTGCAGCGTGGACCTGAAAGCAAGCCCATTCAAATCGAAATGCTTCGTGGGCGCAATCTTTTTTTCAATCGCCTTTGTGCTCGCACTCAACACG
>JANLHH010000028.1 GCA_024654605.1 Patescibacteria group bacterium
CAATGCGATGATCATCGCAAATATCCAGATTGACCATCGAGTCACGCCGCCCAAGAAATGAGCGTGTGCCAAGTCAGCTGCTTTCGCAGACCCGACCACCACCTTTTGCATTGCATCTGCGATCACTGCCGCAACAAGCAAAATAAGTGCCGCAACGATAACGTTAGGAAGGTATCCTAATACAACCTGCTGCAAGAAAATATTGACTTGAGAGAGGCCGAGCACATCAAATGCCGCTACCAAAAATGCGATAATGAAGAACCATCGTACCAATCCGCCGATAAATGCGCCCGAGTTAAGACGGAATCCCGCCTTAGCCAGTACATCACTAGCACCGGCGCTCTCAAGAGCGCGATCAACGCGCAACGCGGTAATCAATTGAGCAACGAGCCGTCCCAATACTGAACCAACCACCCATCCTAAGATGAAGATGACTAGCGCAACAACGAGGTTAGGCACGAACGCAATGATACCAATCCAAAGGTCTTGGAACGACTGAGTTAATATCTCGCTCCATGTTTGCAATAACATAATGAAAATTATTTCTATAAATTAATTACACTGATAAAGTTATTATGCATAACAACCTTAAAAATTCGACCTCTTAAAGCTGTTCTCTCATTATATCATTATTCGTAGGGTGTTTTTCCTTTTCTGTGGATAACGACAATGAGTGTCCGGGGTAGTCTTGACTAAAGTCCTATCTTATCAATCAGCTTCTCGTGAGGGTAATCCAAGATGTCGCGCACGAACTTATCATACATGCCGAGACGATAGTGGAATTCCGCGGTATCCATCGCGGCATACTGCAGTTCTTTTCCCACTTCGGATTCAATAGTCTTTAAAGCATTCTCAAGCCTTTTCTTGTTGATCTGGTCACCCACCACCAATATATCAATACGACGAGAATCTTCTCCCAGAAAGATCCCCGAGAGTACCACGAGCTTGATCTTCCCCGCGGATTGAATCTTGCTGACCGCCTGTTTTTTGTTCACCAGTTCGGAGTTGAGCAATAAAATGCGCAAAGGGTACAAATATGGAAAATCAGGATTCAGGCACCATCCGCTCACTCGTTTTTTTGTCGGTTTCTTGTGGGGGGACTTTGGTGGTATTTCTTTATAGAAGGTTCTCTTCTTCACAAACGAAACGCCGGTCAAAATAGCCATCTCGGCGCGCAGCGCGCTGGTCGGAACCTTACTGCGTAGAGAAATATCATTATTTTCAAATGTCTGGTCGGGATTGAGCAAGAACAAGCGCATAATTTTCACAAGCGCTGTACTGCTAAATAGTTTACCGAGAATATCCATGAGCTACATTGTACCACCGAAAGAAGGAGATTTCCATAAGTCATTGAGTACACAAAAACCCGCACCATGGTGCGGGTTTTTGTGTATCTGTCGTTCTATATATACGTATTACTTCAATGTTATCTTCCCTCCTGCCGTCTCAATCTTCGCTTTCAGTTCTTCCGCCTCTGCTTTCTTTACTCCTTCCTTGAGTACCGCAGGAGCAGCATCTACCATATCCTTTGCCTCCTTGAGTCCCAATCCGAGAATCTCTTTCACTGCCTTAATGACCGCGATCTTTTGGTCGCCGGCGCTCGTAAGCTCAACAGTAAAGGTGCTTTGCGCCGCTTCCCCGCTCTCCGCTCCGGCGCCCGGTGCAGCCGCAACGGCAACTGCCGCCGCGGAAACGCCAAACTTTTTCTCAAGAAGCTTCACGAGCTCATGGAGATCAAGTACGCTCATTTCATCAATCGCTTTCACCAGTTCCTTAAACTTTGAGGGAATCGTTACCTCTTCTCCGGACTCCTTTTTTTGCTCTTCTGCTCCCGCTTGTATCTCTTTTTCGTCTGACATAATTTTTTAATAGTTACTTTTTGTTAAATTACTTACCCTTCACGCTTCTCTGCAATTTGATCCAAAGCTCTCACGAAACCGAGTATTGGACTGTTGATGAGGTTAACAAACTGCCCGCGCAATACCTGAAGCGACGGAATGGATGCGATAACGGTCATCTCTTCCTGATTTTTATATGTTCCTTCAAAAATGCCGCCGATGATTGAGATGTTCTTTTTGTGCTTTTTTTGGAATTCATATACTCCGCGCGCAGGGGCAATAAGATCTTTCCCATAAGCAAGCGCCACTTCGCCCTTGAGAGCAGGCCTCTCGCCTGTGATACCCGCTGCATCAAGCACGCGCCCAATGAGAGTCTTTTTTGCCACCGTGTACCCGATACCCTCCGCCGTTAATTTCTTGCGCAAGTTCGTAGTGTCCGCCACGGAAAGTCCGTGGAAATTGACAAATACCACCGAGAGAGCGCCGGAAACCGCATCAGTGACTTTCTCTACAATTGCTCTTTTTTTGTCTTTACTGATTGCCATATATATTATTTATATTATTCGACCTTCATTAATGAATCGTGCTCGCTTTGTTCTTGCAAACAAAAAACGGCACAAGCCGCTGAGACAAAAACCTCTCTTCCCTAGGTTTAAGTATTATCCTCGGCAGGGTTCTTTTTAATCCCGCAAACACGGGACCCTGCTGTCTCGGGCCTATACTTCACCATAGTACGCATATTTTCATATAAGTCAACAATAAAAAAAGCGGGATCCAAAGATCCCGCTTGTACTAACACCGGTAATGAAACCGGCCCCACCCCACAGATGCCCCCCAGAGGACACCTGTAAGATTTCTACGAAACAATTGGGAATGCTCTGGAGGTCGTGCTAAAGCACACTCTCCCAATTATTGCATAGGCATGAACGCACGATGTCCCGGAGCGTGTCCGAAGTCTCTTCTGTCCTCTTTCTCTCCTTTGCTTTTGCAGGTGATACAGTGATGTGTCGTCGGCTGGGCCAATAAACGATCGAAGGGGATATCGCCCCCGCAATCATCACATAACCCATCGAAGCCGTTCTTCAGGTCGTTCCACCGTCTGGTGAGCTTCTTCAGACACTCGGTGACTCGAGTGATGGTACGAGAGACTGAAATGAGCCCTTCGTGTGTCGTCGCCGCGTCGTCGGGTGTTTCCACTGCTTGTCGTGTTTCATCACTGTTGATCTGTCTTCTGAGTGAAGAGAGTAGATCTTTGTGATCTTCCATTTCTTTCTCGATCTCTTTCATCAACTGCACCCTTTGAGCTTTTGTAAGCATTTGTCGTACTCCCAGTGTTTCCATGCTAGAGAACAATATTCAGTTTTTAGCTACCCCTTTCGCACTTTTTGGCTTTATTTCTCCCAAAAACAAAAAAAGGCAACCAAAAACCACCGAGAATGATTATACAGAGAAAAAGGATGATTCGTCAATACCTTGTTTCAACCGCACGTATGTGGATAAATATACGAGCAATTTCACTCTGCACTATAGAAAACAGTAGCGGAAGACTCTTCATTATCAACATCACGAAAGTCCGTGACGAGTAAACCCAAAAGCCCTATGAGTACCAGACTGATAAAACCAAACGTGAATTTAAAAAATTGACGATTGAAGAGACCTTTCATTTTTTTCATTATATCACAGCTATGAAAACTATATCTCCCCAACAAAGGTCGTATCTTTACTGTGGATAACTCTTCCCGTTAGGGATAGCGTTGGTGTGGACTAGAGGGTGTCCAATTCAGATTTGAGTGATTCTGCTAAAGCGGTGTTGCCTGCCTTTTCGGCCTCTGTGATGGCCATTTTGTAGTATTTTTTGGCTTCTTCCGTCTTTCCGGTACCTTTGTAGTATTGCGCCAGTGTAATGAGTAAATCTATGTTATTAGGACTCTTTTTAAGGCCTTCTAAGAGGGTGTCATCCGCCAAATGGGCCTTTTCAGTATATGAGAGTGTGTAAAGCTCAAATAGAGAATGATACGCTTGGACAAAAGAGGGGTCGCTTACTATCGCCTGTTGAAAATTCTTCTCTGCTTTCACAAAGTCCTTCAGATAATATTGATACAGATCTCCCAAGTTATTCCAGGGAACATAGCTCCCAGGTAGAAGAAGAGTCGCATATTCCCAAGCTTCCCGCGCCCCTTCATAGTCTCCGCTTTGTTTTCTATAACTTCCCAAATCAAGCCATGCATCAAAGCGCGAGCTGTCGCTCTTGAGAATATCAGTAAGGCGCTTGACGTTGTCAGTAATGATTTTCTTTGCTTCTAGGGGAATATCTCCAGTAAATGTGAGCGGTCGATTAAGACTTGGGGCTGAAATTTTTGCTTTTTCTGTCGGAATTTTCTCGATTGTATATAACGGCTCAGTGTTTGTAGTCGTGCTCGTTCCCACGGGGTTTGATGTTGTTTCCCCCGATATTTCTTCTTCTGAAGAAGGATTGCTGTTAAAAGTATTGTTGTAGAGGTAGTAGCCCGACACAGCAACGATAGCCGCAAGAATAATGTTTACTATTGTCTGTTTATTATTCATATTGAAATACATTGTACCTGAAAAATATTCTCATGGCAAAAACCCGATCTCGCGTGAGACCGGGTTTTTACATATCTCGTCTGGGCGAGGCTAGTTTATTCATATCAAGGCCCGGCCTTGATATGGCAATTCAGGCAAACAAAAAACCCCGATCTCTTTCGAGAAAGGGGTTTTTTGCTAACCCTTTTCTAACCTAAGTTAGAAAAGCACAAGTGGTTATTAGTTAGATCGTATCCAAGTCTGGGTTGGGAAGGCTGCGTTGGATGGGAATCCTGGCAGACCGTAACCATTTGTCCAGTCAAGGTTGCTTTCTGTAGCTGATGTAGCAACAGGAGTTGTTGTTGAGAACGGTGACCAGATAATATTATCTGTGTTACCCGAGCCAAGTTCAACTGAAGTTACCGTACCCATCAAATCTGCAATTGCAGGATATGACGTATCAGCAAGGAGAGCAATGTTGATTGTTTCAGCAACTGATGCAGTGTCTACGACTGCTGATGCCTTCAAGACATATGTCTTTGTGCTATTTGCCGGAACAATCTTAGCCTGTGATGTGGCATCAATTGTAATTTCCAATACTCCCAATGGAGCTTCTGCTACAGATCCGTTAGCAGCAACACTATCACCATAGAGCGTAAATCCAGTCGTTGATCCACCTGTCGTTGCGACAGAGAAGGTGAACTTCTTGAATACTACATCCCTATTGTTTGGATTGGTTACTGTGAATTTGTACAATTCACCTCCTGGGGCTAGTGTACCGCCATTGCCTGTTGCAGCAATAGTAGGAACTGTTCTGAAGATTCTCAGACCATTCGTGGTAATGTCCGCCGTGGTTCCAGATATTGTTACCTGTGAATCAACTCCTGTAGCGTAGTTACCATTGATTCCGTTGTTATCACCATCGTAGGTGATAGCCAAGAATGCTCCTGGAGTTCCTTCGTTTACATTATGAGCTGTTAAGTCACCCTTAACAGTAATCAGTAATGATTCGCCTGCAGCAATTCTTGGTGCTGGGCTTAATATTGTAGATGTAGCGTTGTCAGGGTTGGAACCACCAAATTGTGCGGTACCGATCTGCGTTGTGCCATTCCACAATGTTACCTTTTCACCAATAAGATCTGCCGGTGAGTTTGAAGCCGTATTACCCAACTGAAGAGCAATCTGTTTCAAATCTACACCTTCTGTAGCCCCTGCTGTAAATCGAAGGCTAGCAAGAGTTACTCCGTTTGTTCCAGCTTGAGCTGTCTTGTAGAGAAGTGCTGAGTCGTTGGTAACTGTGTATGAACCGCTTGTAGCTGCTGTCATGGTTTGACCCGCTGTTGCAGCCATTGTCTCTACTACTGTCTGACCTGAAGCGACTCCGGTTGCACCAGTATACGTAGAGGTATTATCAGTCAATCCCCAATTAACGGTGCCCGAAGTTACCCCTGCTGAAAGATCACATTTCATTGAGAGGGTCTTTTGCGTACCTTTTGGTATCGTAAGTCCGCCGCCATTGAACGTGAAATTATTATCACCGGCTGCCAATGTTATATTGGTGTCGCTTGTGACATTAGCAGTTCCATCATACAGACCACAATTTGACAGCTGTGAAGCTGTAATTGTCGTCAATGCAAGAAGTGCCTTGAAGGTTACTACTTTCACATCTTCGCCGGATTGCCCTGCATCGAGATTGTATCGAGCAAATTCAAAGTCTTGCGCGCCAGCGATAACATTTCTATCGCTTGGTTGTGAAGAAACACTCATAGCAAGTGCTGCTGCTTTAACCGTCATTGTGTTCATCGTTACGAGTGTTGACGGAAGCGTGATAGTAGTCCCTGTTGTCTGACCGGTAACATTCGTCCAATCCGTTGAAGGAGTGGCTGAAACTGCTACTGTTGCACCGTTTGATGCAGCTGAAGGAACTTTGCCTTTCAAGGTATAGGTATGCTTACCAACCGGGTAGGTTACCGTATCTGTAAAGGTTACTTTCTGACCAGAAGTTACTGTAGAATCTACTACTGCATCAACTGGACCTGCGACTACAGCACCGTTCTCGTCATAAAGAGAAACGCTTGTGAGGTAGCCAAGTGCTGCTGTTGTAGTAGCAATATGGAAGACGTGTGACTGTACTGATGTTGCCTCACCTTTCATATCTACTTCATACGCACCAAGAGGTTGACCGGAAACATTGATTGCAATGTTCTGCGCGGCAACCGTATTTGACTTGGAAATTGAAGTTACCGTACCAGCCGCTATGGTTGTGATCACACCATTAAATGATGGTGTTGCAGTGGTAATTGTACCTCCAGCGATGATTCCGTATCCGTATGTCTCACCAGTAACATAGACATCCGTATTCTTCTGGATATCAAAGTCAATTGTGCGAGTTGATGCACCGGAGCCAACAATATCACCCTGAATCCAAATATCCTTGGTGAGTCCTTTTGCAATTAGAACACCCGTACCGAAGTTCGCAGAATAGTACTTACCATCCATAGAAACGGTTGTTGGGTATCCAACTCCATCAACGTAGACCATTACGTTCGCGATATCACCTGAACCTGCTGAACCAGCCTGGTAGAAACGAATCGACTTGAAACGTATATCTTCAGCTGAACCAGCCTCGAGGCGAATGGCGCTAAACTTATATCCTGTCGTACCAATATCCTTACTTTGTGCGGAAGGATTATACGAAGAAGCTGAGCCAGTTGCCGTCCCAAGTGTAAGTGATGCATTTATTGTCTGCGATGCGCCTGTGATTGGGAATGAGCCGGATACTGTTGAGGTGGTGTTTACACCTGTAACAGTAAGGCTTGCTACTTGACCTGCGTAAGTAGAGAGGTCTGCTGCCATATTTCCTGCTACCGTCAAAGTCTTTGATGTTCCTGCTTTTACAATGAATGTACCACCGATCGTTGCCTGGTGATTTGATCCAAGTGTCTTTGCGATATCAAACTGTGTACCGTCTTCATCCAAAAGGACGATTCCAGAAAACGCAGCGTCTGCCGCAAGACCAGTTCTTTCTATATTTACACCTGTGATAAGCACATCAGATGCACCTGCGGATACCACAAATTTGGTGAATGGTACGCGTGATGCGCTCTGGGGTGCAAGTGTGTTTGTCGGCTGTGTGGTGTTTGAAACCGCAAGACCGCCAGTTCCCGGGGTCGGTGTCGTGCCTGTGCCAGTTCCGGTTCCCGTACCTACGGTCATGGTATTGAGCTTAGCGCGAGTTGATGGTCCGACAAAACCGGTACCTGCTGTGAGTCCTACCGGAGTAAGAACCTCAGCGGTGTACTTGTCCTGGAATTTGATGACTGCGGCTTTGGTTCTTACACCAAAGTAGTTTGTCTCATATCCGGGAGCTCCTGCGTCTGTTCCCTGAGCTATTTGAGTAGCCGGGTCCATGTTAAGAACTTTTTGCAAGTTCAAAACATCAGCTCCTGTATCACCTTGCTTTAAGTTAACTGCGAAGGTATAGCCGGTGCCAGTAGTCCCCCCTGATAATGTCGCAAGTTGTGCTTGCAGTGCCGTAATCGTTGCAAGGAGGCTGCTGATCTGAGCCGTAAGGCTTTCAACAGTCTGTGCTTGCGCGGGGGCAACTGCCAAACCGCCGAGCATCATCACTGACATCAAAACGCCAGTGAAACCGCTCACGACTTTCGCGAGTGTAGAATTTCTAAATCGTTTACTCATAAAAAAAATTAATAACTAATTAATCTCACACCCAAGAACGTCTGTCCTTGAATTGAGATGACGTTACACGAAACAGATAGACTTCGACTTAAGTCCGGTCCGCTTCATGTAATTAATAAAAACTACTAAATTCATCCGGCTTCCCCAGCAAGATGATTTTAGTGACAAAAAGGATGATCCTCCATCCGGTCGCGCACTCGCCTTCGGTATTCTCAATGCATGGGTATTCGTGTCGGAAATTTCCGTATGTGTCATTCGGTAACTATTCAATTTTGATATTTAATTTTCAACGAGCATCGTCCGTACAGGAAAGCTCTGTGATCGTATATTCATAAAAACTTTTGGCGTAGTGATCGTTTGAAGCGAACGTCATCATTTGATGATGGACAGGTTCAAAAGCATATCATTTAATACACTCAAAAAAGTTGTGAAAACGAATCAGAGAACCAACAATTTCACTGTGCCGTAATATACCTGGAATAATTATATTTGTTTACGCAAAAACCTGCAAAGTATAATGTGGATAACTAAGTCCACATATACGCCGGAGAACGTCCACCATTTCAAAAGAAATGGTCGGCGTCGAAAGCGCTCATGCAATTTTTGGAAAAACCATAATCACAACCATAGGTACATAGAGAAAACCTGATACAATGTTACATTTTTTACCAAAAAAAGTCAATAAATCAAGCCCGTACGGAGAGAGGTTGGAAACGATATCCGGACAGGCAAGTCTGACCCGCCTATCTCTCTGTATTTGAATATGTCCGTTAAGAAAGAAATATTATTTACGCGAGGGAATATCTGCTCCATCTTTTTTCACCCTCTTTCTTAAGGACATTACTTTTCACCAGAGCTATCAGCTCGCGTTGGATCGTCTTTTCGCTCAAACCGGGTATCACTGTGATAACGTCCTTTACGTTAATATTTCCTTTCTCTTTAGCGAGTCTTAGTATGACATTTTTCCTGTCAATTTTAGAAGTATCCTTTCGGTCTCCGTTCGCGCGGACTTTTATTTTCACCTCCTGTGGCTCTTTTCTCCCCTGCGCATACTGCTCAAATGTCTCTCTGGAGGAAAGTAATCCTGATTGTCTTTGAGGAACACTCGTTATGTCCTTTTTATATAGGTCATCATGTTGTCCTTTTAAATGTCCTTTT
>JANLHH010000144.1 GCA_024654605.1 Patescibacteria group bacterium
CTTTCCGCGACGGCGAATGGTATTAACAGCCGGCACTGTACCTAAACCTAATAAAATCACAACTAAAACCACAGGCCAGAACCTGGGCTGGTTCCACTCATTCCGCTTTTCCTCACGCAGGATGTGGTCGATTCTTTTGAACTTCAAAGCACCCCTGTACATTGCGTTTGGTTTTGCGTTTGAGTACCACTCATGAAACAACCCGTAAGCAACAGGATTAAGACCCCCTACCCAGGGGCTGTCCCGGTACAAAATCTTTTTCATCTCTCTGATAATTTCCATGCGCTCCGGCCCGCCAGGCATAGTCTCCATCTTTTTGAATAGTCTATTGAACTCCGGATTATCATAGTTTGAGGTATTCTCACCTTTATATTTCTCTCTGGAATTCGGACCGTAGAGAAGAAACAGAAAATTTTCCGGGTCAGGATAATCCGCATTCCATCCCCACATAGTAAACTGGTAATTCCCCTGGTCTATTTTTTCACGAAAACGATTGTAATCAGAAGTCTCATTTTTCATGACAACACCGAGCTTTTTAAACTGCTTCTCAAACCAGATTATCCGGGGGCCCAGCGCCGGTGAATACCAGGAATTAACAAAAGTGATCTCCAGGGGGCGTCCGTCCTTATCTTTACCATTGGGATATCCTGCTTCTGCCAGGAGCTTCCTGGCCTCATCTATTTTCTTGCGCTTTGCACTTTGGGATTTTTCATCCCAATTATAGGCCACCGGGTTCATACCGGCCTTTCCCTTTTCATAACCGAAAATCCCGGGTGGCAAAGGACTATGAGAGGAAGTTCCACGTCCATTAGCAAAGATTTGAATATACTCCTCCATATCAATCGCAATAGAAAAAGCCTGTCGCAACTTCCTTTGTTCTTCGGTATACCCACCAACAACCGGATCACTCATATTGAATGCTACATACATGGTTGATGGACTGACACTTGTCAGAAGACGAATATTTCTCTCTTTTAAAAACTCTGACGCCTCAACATTTCCATGAGTCGAGATCTGTATTGCCTGTCCAAAGCTGTCCTTGGAGATACCGGAAGTATCGTAATAACCTTGAAGGAATTTGTTCCACAAGGGAATCGCCTCCTTCTCCTTCTTGAATATAATTTTCTTCAAAAAAGGAAGCTTCTTTCCTGCATCCACTAGTAACTCTTTCTCCCTGTCTCCCTCTTCTCCT
>JANLHH010000145.1 GCA_024654605.1 Patescibacteria group bacterium
TTTCGGTGTTAATGCCGCCACGGAGTCTATGACAATGACATCAAGTTTCCCCGACCGGACAAGACTTTCCGTGATCTCAAGCGCTTGCTCGCCGGTATCCGGCTGGGAGATAAGGAGTTCATCCGTTTTCACGCCCAATTTCTTCGCGTAGTCAGGGTCCATCGCGTGCTCGGCGTCAATAAACGCGCATATACCGCCATTTTTTTGCGCTTGCGCGACCACATGGAGTGCCAAGGTGGTTTTACCGGATGATTCAGGGCCAAATATTTCCACGATGCGGCCGCGGGGGAGTCCTCCTATGCCGAGTGCGTTATCTAATCCTATGGAACCGCTGGAGATGGCGCCAATATGCACCTTTGTTTTTTCTCCCAATTTCATAATAGAACCTTCTCCAAATTTTGTCTGGATTGATTTAATTGTATCCTCAATACTCGCTCCTGTTTCCTTTGGTGTGGTTGGTTTCTTCGCCATAATGAATTTTCTTTATTACGCGCACTATTCGCCTGTGCTTGTTAATTTATTAATACCAATTCCAGTATCTCGGTTGTTCCTCTCCCAAACCGGTCTCTCGCAGTGATTTCCATTATATTATAGCCGGGAGAGAGCAGCAATTTTTCGCTGAACGCGCCCACTTCGTCAATGGAAATGGGGCGGTCATTTAAGGCGATGTGCGAAATATTTTTTGCGCGGCCGGTAATATCAACCAGCGCGTCTTTTAGTCCCGCTCCATTTTGGGGAGAGAGGATTGTGACGGACGGACCCATCAAGAAGTCCCGTGCCTGATAATAGGAATAACCGATTACGCCGACAATGATGATCGCCAGCACGGATGTTTTAATGATCAGTTTGGTGTTAACCATGATGCGTGCTTTGACTCAATTACTTTTCTCCTTCGTACTCCTCCCTCTCTCCGTATCCTTCTTCATTGTTACGTATGATCACGTCACGCGGTTTTGAACCATCAGCAGGGCCGATAACACCATGGTCTTCAAGCATGTCCATCAGGCGCGCGGCGCGCGAATATCCCACCTTAAGCTTTCTTTGCAGGTATGAAGTGGACGCTTTTCCGGCTCCGACGACCGTTTCATACGCTTCTTCGTAGAGCGAGTCCTCCTCGTCACTGCTGGTATCTCCATTCATGATATCAAAGAGAGAGTTCTTTTCCGCTGTTTCAGCCGTGAAGTTTATCTCGTCGGGGACCTCGTCTTCGTATTGTTTGGTAAGAAATTTAACTATCTTCTTTACCTCTGCCTCCGAAACGAACGCCGACTGAAGCCGCTTCGGTTGGGACATTTCTCCTGACATATAGAGCATGTCGCCTGACCCGAGCAGTTTCTCCGCGCCTCCCGTGTCTAGGATGGTACGCGAATCAATTTGTGACGAAACTTGAAGCGCTATGCGTCCCGGTATGTTGGCTTTAATAAGTCCGGTAATGACATTGACGGAAGGGCGTTGGGTGGAGAGCACGAGGTGAATACCTACGGCGCGGCTCATTTGCGCGAGGCGCACGATAGCCGATTCAAGCTCGCGAGGATACGAGGTCATGATATCGGCGAGCTCATCTATGACAATCACAATATAAGGCATTGCTTCCGGCAACTTACTCTCTTCAATATCACCGCCCTTCTTTCCCAGATCGGCATACGCCGGAATGACGGTATTTTTATGATACGAAGCGATATCGCGCACCGATTCTGCTTCAAGTACGTCGTAGCGCCTGTCCATTTCCTTTGCGGCCCACTTGAGCGCAAGGATAGCTTTTTTCGCGTCAGTAATGACGGGAGTGAGCAGGTGAGGGATCTTATTATACAGCGTCAACTCAACGCGCTTCGGGTCTATCATAATGAAGCGGAGATTCTCGGGTGAATTTCTATACAGAAGGGAGGTGATGATGGCATGGATCGTCACAGACTTGCCGGATCCGGTGGTACCCGCGATCAATACATGCGGAAGCCGCGCCAAGTCCGCAAGCGTTGATTTTCCTGACACGCTTTTCCCAAGGGTGACAAGAAGTGGTTTTGGTGAGTCGGCAAATTCCGGAGAAGAAACAAGCCCCGAGAGACCAACGGTGGAGCGTGCGTGGTTGGGCACTTCAATACCCACGAGGGATTTTCCGGGGATAGGCGCTTCAATACGAATGGGATGCGCGGCAAGCGCAAGCCCCAGGTCGTTTTGAAGTCCGACGATGCGAGAGAGTTTCACTCCTTCAGCGGGCTTGAGGGCGTAGCGCGTGACTGACGGTCCCACAGTAATTTCATCCATCTCAACCGTGATGCCGAAGTTCTGTAAAGTTCTCTTGATGATATTCGCGTTTGCTTTGATGTCGCCGACATCCGGTTTACCTTTATCTCTATCAAGAAGAGAGAGTGGGGGAGGCGTGTAAGCAATGTGTCGTGATAAATTTTTCATTTCCATCACGTTCTCACCCTCCTCATGTTCCGATTCCTCCCCTTTTCCGTTTTCTTTTTTGCCGCCCCCGAACAGTCCGAATCCTTTCTTTTCCTGAGGTAATGCCTCATCTTCATCATCCTCATATTCTTCATCATCTTCCTCCTCATCCTCAACATCTTCTTCGTTGTCCAAGCTCTCCTCATTGTCTTCCTCGCGGATTTTCTTTTTAAAGAGAGTAAAAGAAATAGGTTTTATGTGGAGTTTGGCGTCAAAGATAAGGAGAAGGGAAATAGCAGCGAGCGCCACCAAGAACAAGAGACTGACATAAATATCAAAAAACTTAACCAAAGGAGAGGCAATAAAGGAACCAATAACACCACCCGAGTTATCCTCGAAAAGAATAGCGGTAAGGCCAAGTCCCGACAGGAAAAAAATGATTGCCCCGACCGCTTTGGCAACCACAAGTTCCGGCCGGATTGATCGCAAAAATGAAACGCCAAGGATACCCAAAATAAGAGGCAACAGGAAAAAACCGAGCCCTAAAAGCGTCTCCAGTATCTTGAATGTGTACGCTCCCACGACCCCCGACTTGCTCCACGCCGACAGCACGAAAAAAATTGCCAGCGCAAAGAAAATAATAGCAAAGACGCTATGTCGCGTCTCTTCTTTTAGGTCACGGAAAAAACCATTCTTGACTTCGCTCTTGACTCTCTTTTTTGCCATAAAATCGATAGGTGCTATTTGTTGTTTTTCTTAATAATAACATAAACAACCTTGAGTTACGAAATAACTCTATGGTTATAACGTTTAAAAACCAACCACGGAAAAGTCTTGACGGTAATAGGGCCGCACCCCTTGACCACTTGATATTCTTGTATTCCCGCTTTGAGAGCAGGTTGTAAGTCATAAATGACTTATATATAATGGACAGTGAAAACAGACGTTCTCTCGCAACCTCGCACACACGTTTATGTCCGAAAAGGTGATTAAGGACACAAAATACCTCACAGGACAATTAAGGACATAAAGACAAAGAAAGTAGAAAAATAAAGGACAGTCTATGGATTACACAAAGGGCGAGAGCTCTCAAAACCTCCCAAGCAAATATGGCAAAAACGGTGAAATCAAAGAACCGGATTTTTTCTCTTTTGTGGTAAAAAGGACAGCAAAACTATCATCAGCGTTATATTTGGTGACCAATCTCATATCGGACACAGAACCAATAAAATGGAAACTTCGCGAGAGGACACTTTCTCTGCTGTCCGACATGACATCCTTGCGATATAAATTTGCTTCGGAAAAAATGCGCTTTTTTTCAGAGACACAAGCAGGTGTTATGGATATTTTAGCACTTCTTGAAGTGGGGCATGCAGGAGGTCTCATATCGGAAATGAACTTCCAGATATTGAAATATGAATACGAAAAATTGACTGATTTTATGACAGAGAAGTATTTTATTGAGAATGAGGCGGAAGAATCAATACGCAGTTTTTTAAAGGAAGAGAGGAAAGGGGAGGCGTTACCCGCAGATCGCAAAATAACAACCACACAATATCCAAAAGGACATTTAAAAGGACAACATGATGACCTATATAAAAAGGACATAACGAGTGTTCCTCAAAGACAATCAGGATTACTTTCCTCCAGAGAGACATT
>JANLHH010000146.1 GCA_024654605.1 Patescibacteria group bacterium
CTGCTTCTTCGGCATGATGCCGTTTGCTATCAAGAGCTTTTCAAAGTCTTCGCGTTCAATCGTTTCAACTTCTACCAGTCGTTTCGCAATCGCTTCAAATGCTTTTTTGTGTTCAGCCAGGACGTTTCGCGCTTTGACAAACGCGTCATTCATAATCTTGGCAACTTCTTCATCTATTTTGGTGCCAACCTCTTCAGAGTATTCTTTGCCGCCTATTCCTTTACCATAGAGGGCGTTACCGCCCATTCCTTCAAGCGCCATCGGTCCCATTGATTCTGACATGCCATATTTTGTTACCATGTCGCGAGCAAGTGCGGTTGCTACCTGCAGGTCATTTGAAGGGCCGGTAGTAATGTCATGAAATATCATTTCCTCGGCAACGTATCCTCCTAAGGAAACAGCAATATCGTCAAGAAATTCTTTTTTTGATTGGAGTCTCCTCTCCTCAAGCGGCAACTTTAGTGTATATCCTCCCGCATGTCCGCGCGACACGATGGATATCTTATGGACAGGATCTGCAAATGGAAGCACGGATGCAACAAGCGCGTGGCCCGCTTCGTGGTATGCGGTAATCTCTTTTTCTTTCTTGGAGAGCAGGTGGCTCTTGCGCTCGGGGCCGAGCATCACTTTTTCAATGGAGCGAATAAGATCATATTGTGATACTTTCTTTCTGTTCTCACGCGCGGCAAGAATAGCGCCCTCGTTCATGAGAGAAAAGAGGTCAGCGCCGGAAAATCCCGGGGTGCGTTCGGCAATCACCCGCAGGTTCACATCCTCGGCAAGCGGTTTTTTTTCCGCGTGGATGGTGAGGATCTGTTCTCTGTCGTCGCGGTCGGGCAGATCAAGCACTACACGCCGGTCAAACCGGCCGGGGCGCGAGAGTGCGGGATCTAGAACGTCGGGCCTATTGGTTGCCGCAAGCACGATCACTTTTTCGTGCGGTTCAAAGCCGTCCATCTCCACCAAAATTTGATTTAATGTTTGCTCGCGCTCGTCGTTGCCGCCTCCGATGCCGGTGCCGCGCACACGGCCTACGGCATCAATTTCATCCACAAAGATAATGGCGGGAGCCGCCTTCTTTGCAAGCTTGAAGAGATCACGCACACGCGATGCTCCAACGCCCACGAACATCTCCACAAATTCAGAACCGGAAATAAGAAAGAAAGGCACGCCCGCCTCGCCGGCAACCGCGCGCGCAAGCAATGTCTTCCCTGTTCCCGGCGCGCCCATCAAAAGCACGCCCTTGGGAATGCGCGCGCCGATATCAATGAATTTTTTGGGGTTCTTCAAAAAATCAACGATCTCTTTGAGCTCTTCTTTCGCTTCTTTCACGCCCGCAACGTCTTTGAATGTGACTTTCTGGCCTTTATCATCAGGATAAATAATGCGCGCCTTGGATTGCCCGAATGAAAACGCCTGCATGCCGGCCCCCTTTACTTGCCGCGAGATCATCCAGAAAAGAATAATGATGAAGAGCACCGGTATAAGGAATGGCAAGATATTGAGCGCCCAAAAACCGAAACCGGTCTCGTTTTTTATTTCAATGCTCACGAGAGCAAGCTGTTCCGAGGTAACACCATAATTTGCCAGTGTCTCGGAAAG
>JANLHH010000148.1 GCA_024654605.1 Patescibacteria group bacterium
AGACAATGGCCGGGCCGTCTTCACGGTGGAGCTTTCCATTGAGGTACCAATGCTGGGAAC
This sequence comes from Patescibacteria group bacterium, assembly GCA_024654605.1. Classification (GTDB taxonomy): domain Bacteria; phylum Patescibacteriota; class Minisyncoccia; order Phycocordibacterales; family JANLHH01; genus JANLHH01. The sequence goes on from JANLHH010000148.1 coordinate 61, forward strand.
CGTCGGACCACTCAATGGCCGGGCCGTCTTCACGGTGGAACTTTCCATTGAGGTACCAATACTGGGAACCGTCGGGCCGCACAATAGCAGGGCCATCTTCCCTGTGACGCCTTCCGTTAAGGTACCAATACTGGGTCCCGTCGGGGAACACCGTGACAACGTACTCAATGGTCTGATTTGCCTTGTTCATGATCTAGATTCTACCACAAGAAGTACATCATTACACTCATGCCTGCGTGTTCATGAGTTTAACAGATGGGATAGATTGCAGTGTACCAACCAGTGCACTGCTCGGCGTATACGCCGTACTTAAGCAGCATTTCGCTCATGCCCTCGATTTTGTCATACTCCTGATAATCATAGTTGAAAAAGCCGGCCATCGATCCGCCCTCATGGCAGACAATCAACAGACTTTCACACCCATAATCCTCACCACGGTCGCGCCACTCCTGAGGTGTGTAAAACGCTCGACCACCTCCGCCAGTGGTATCTTTCATCTTCTCGAGAACCCGCTCACGAATCATTATTGCTGCTTGACGGCCTTTACGAGAAAGACCACACGGAATTTCAAAGTCTTTGTTGACGTCTTTCATGATCTTATTCTATCACGCAAAAGCACAGTTTGCATCATCAATCATTGACAATGATAATACTCAATCCAAGACCAGCGGTATCATGGAAGATGACAAACTGCAAATCATCATTTTGATGATTTGCCCCGGCATAACGGAACCGCACAATTCGACCTGTTCGAGGGGATTGCACATCAAATTCGAAGTTACGATTGTGAAAAAACGTGCCAAATCCAAAAAAGTCACCGGGAAGATCAGACGCATCGATTGCGCCATTTTCCTTAACCCAGGTCAACCGCTTAGCATTGATAGTTGGACGACGATGATTGTTGATTGACTTCATGATCCGATCATACCACACTCTACGCACATTTTGCACTGGCGTTATCATTTTCAACCATGTGATATGAGTCCCAAAACATGAGTTCACACCCAAGACAATGCGTTCGCTCAAGATCGTCAAGCTCAGTTTCGTAATCTTGACACTTACAGATAATACAAGTGAACACATAACGTCCACGCTTGAGAACTGCTCGACGCCTGAGGTTGTTGATCACTTGAGTTTCCTTACTTGTTGATCAGATCTTACCACACTTGTTGTGGTTTGACACTAATCTAGATCGTAATCATCACGATCAGGCTCGTCAAACAACTCACGATCGCGGTACTCATCATACTGACGGTCACAATCGCAAGGATCAAAGCCACAATAAGGGCACTCGTTATCGTAGTCTTCCATGATACCTAGATCTTACCCCACTTAGGATTGGTTTTGCACAATCTCGATCTTTTTATTTTGGGTCTTGTGGGAGGCACCGTGAGACCCACGTGCGTTAGGATGGATACCCCATCATTGGGTTTCGGGCGTCACGGTGAGGCTCACGGGAACATCAATCTCATGTTGTGTTTGTGATGCAACAAGTCCTCGCAAGGACGCACGCTCCTGACGCTGGCGATAAGTGACTCGCTCAACGAACGTCTCGTTTTGTGCTCGCAGGGTCACGGTATTCTCGTGAGCGCAACAATTTTCACAATAACATGTATGATCGTACAGATGAGCCATCACATTCTCCTTAAAATAGATAGTTACTATGCAAAATTGAGAGTGACTAATCTTGTTCTTGCTTGAACTTGCTTAGCGTGGTAAACGAAGTGCTGTGGTTGATATTACAGTTGTTCGCCCGGGCAAGTTTATGAATTGCATCCTTGGCAATATCACGGCCCGCATCCAACAATTTCCATGCAGTGAACACACCGCCCGGCTGATCATACACAGGCATGTAAGTGTAAAGTTCATCAACGTTGGCGAATCCTTCAAGGTAAAGAGACTGCCTACGAAAGTAATCCGTGTACCAGCTCGAGCCCCATTCGTTCATGTCACCAAATTTTTGCAAATACATGAACTTTCGCACCAGGTGGCTGCGAACGTATTGCATACCCTGGCGCTGAAAAATAAACAATGCAACACAAGCCAACTCAGTGTTGGTAAGAGGGTTGTTCACCTTCTTCTTCTTTTCCTTGCGAATAACACTTCGCCTCTCGAAGAATTCTTCTGTATCGCGCTGTTTGCTTGACTTCATGATCCAATTCTACCACAACTGGCGTTGATTTGCACCGAATTAGAAGTAGAAGTGAGATTTCAGTGCCTCACGAGCCAAGTCGTACATATCCTCCCAGGAATCCAATTCATAAAGTGCATCAGCTGCTTCATCGTCTTCTCCGAAAGCCTTGACGCGATATGCACTAAGCGTGCTCTCAACTGCGGTTTCAAGATCGAGACGTTCACCTTCTGACAATGCTGCTTCAAGATCGGGTGCAATCTCCTCAAAGGTGAAGCAAATTGCACGGGCGACACGGGCTTTCATTTCTTTATTCATTATGATTTAATTATATCATACAGAACCAAGGTTTATATCAAAATTTGCATCAACGAACAATCGGCCGAATACTTTTCAGAGTACCCGACCGATTGCATTTTTAATAAAAAGTTAAGTTAAGTGTAAGTCAGTTGTGACTACTAGTCACCCAGAATGGTCCAGGTCTCAGTCACACCCTTGCGCTTCGGCAGACGCTGAGTGACCTGGATCTCCAAGGACCCACTCTCGTTGGCCTCGACCTTCGTGACCGGGTATTCAGCCGAGATTGCACTGTCCTCGGGGCTCTTGTAACGCTGACCACCGAAGCAGATCAGGTTTGCACCCTTGTAGGGGTAGACGCGACGGGGCTTGCGAGAGGTGACGGTATCGGTATTCATTGTGTTTTCCCTTTTTCCTTGTTTTCTTTTGGAAGGCTTTCCTTCCTGACTTGATGATCTAATAATACCATCTAAAGCGATGGTTTTGCACCAGTTATGCGTTTTCCTTGTTTCCGAACTCCGACATCAGCTGAACGCCCAGGTCCCTGACGGCCTTGGTGTCGTTTGCATCAGTATACGTCAGACCCTGGAAGAGCTGCAGATTTGCACATCCATTGGTCCAGTTGTTCCAGCAGGCCTTCATGATTCCCTCGGCGAGCTGATTAGGTGCTACTGCATGGATGCGTTGAAGAACGCTCTCAGTGTCCCCAGAAGTCATTGTCGGACTGTTCTTCTCCGGCTTGGGTGTTTTCTCACGGGGCACTGCAACCTTCTTGGTCTTTTTCACCTTGTCGGCCTTCGCGCCGAGATAAGATCCCATCGAAGTCCAGATCTCTGCGCCGCTGACGAGAACAGTATCAGGGTCCTCACCGACGATAACGGTGACCCGCTGAGTGACTTTCACCTTTGTGTCCTTAGGACTGACGTAATGAACACCCTTGAAACACACAATGAGGGTGTCATTCTTACAGTATACTTTGTTCAACTTCATGATCTTATTCTACCAGGTTTTTAGGAGGAGTACACTTTTGCAGACATGATCATATCAATTCCCATGTCTGATCCATAACGATGACCGTTTTCATAATGAACTTGAATCACAAAACAATCGTTCTCGCTACGGTACTTCTTTTGTGCATTCATCCAGTGAAACAATTCCTTGACAAGAGAGGTTGGAAAATCACGAACGTTAAATTCCGTAAGGTCTCGAACGTGGTCATAGTGATCAACGACTGGGTGTTCACGTTGGACAACGTGTTGAATTTGAATAAATGGTTTGGATTTTTTGTCCAGACACAATGCCGTTTGCACCAACCCGAACACAACAGCCTTATCTCTATTCATGATCTCTCTATTCATGATCCAATCTTACCATATCGAAGTGGTAAATTCACTCTCGCGAGCGTGTCAACGCCCGCTGGGTCAACGCAAAATATTTGACCCAGCAAACACCGATTTGCACAGAGCTCACTCCTTCGGAGTGAGCACATAATCTACGCCATCGATTGTCACCGTCTGCCCAGCACAAGGAGACAGCTTCTTCGGTTGTGTCTGTGCTTTGTGCTCTGCCTCTGAGAAAGACTTTCTGTTAAGGTACCAATACTGGGTCCCGTTGGACAGCACAATGGCCGGGCCATCTTCCCTGTGGAGGTTTCCGTTGAGGCACCAATGCTGGGTCCCGTCGGACAGCACAATGGCCGGGCCATCTTCCCTGTGGAGGTTTCCATTGAGGTACCAATACTGGGAACCGTTGGGCCGCACAACAGCAGGGCCGTCTTCCCTGTGAAGCTTCCCGTTACGGTACCATTGCTGGGTCCCGTCGGGCCGCATAACAGCAGGGCCATCTTCCCTGTGGAGGTTTCCGTTGAGGTACCAATGCTGGGCACCATTAGGAGACACCTTGACAATGTAATCAATGATCTGATTTACTTTGTTCATGATCTAGATCTTACCACAAGATTGAGCTAATTTACACTACCGGGTGTCGTAATCCAACATCGTCAGCGCACCCGTTGCACTGTCGAATTTCACCCGAGGAACCCACTTGCCTCGGTCACGGGTGATATTCTGAAACACCAGAATAGTGACCGTACCTGCACCTAGGGCATGCAATTTCTTAGTGAAAAGATCCTTTCCAACGTCAAACTTCTCGAGCAACAGAACCGAGGCGAAGGAGTGCAATCCCGAGCGATTACCCATTCCAGCCCAGAGAATCTTCGACTTCTCTGCACCCACCGGAGTGAAAATCACCCGATCACCGTCCTGAGCCGCGTTCATCAACCGATTAAGCATTTTGTTGTCCATTGTGATCTAGATAATACCACTATTCGACGTCGATTACACCGTTTTGCGAGTCCAGAGAACACGTTTCCCAAGCTTGGGATTTGCATCGGTGTAGCCCGTCTTGACGTAGCTGAATCGCTCGACAACCTTGTGAAAACGGTTGTCACCCGTGGCGTTTGTCACATCGACGCCGGCAAAAGAGATTGCACTGGCATAGTCATAGTCGAAGTAACGACACTCGCCCCTGGGGCTCATGGCATACACGGTACCAAGAATACACTCCCAAATCGCCGGGCGGTGACTCTGGGTGGGCTTCAAGGTGTTACACTTGACGGTGAGGAAGGTCCGCTTGTTTGATTTCTTCATGATCTTATTCTACCAGGTTTTAGACCAATTTACACACGCTCAACAGATCAACCAGGTGACATGAAGGAGCGGGCCTCCACCAGTTTTCAAGCCCAGCTTCTTCAGTTTTGATTTGATTTTTGTACAAGCTGCCTTGCAACTGACCAGACTTTTGAGTGTATACCCGCCACCGTTCTTTTTAGCAGGCATCACTGGACCGATGATGAATTCGAATTCACACTCATCATCATCATAATAGCTTCCACATACAAAATAAGTGGCGCCAACATCAGCTGAAATAGCTTCGACGAGATCCTCAACAGACGTATATATCTCGCAGCCGAAGACAAGATCCCCAGAATCGTCTCTAAATTTGCCACTGAGCTCCTCGGCTGAAAACTTGAAACCAAGTTGAGCGCCACTTTCGTAATCAATTCCCATTTTCAATCACCGTTTTTGCTGATCAGTTACTTAGTGAAACCCAAGACGATCTCTGAAAAGTATTCAGATTCATCGTCATCAGGATTAAAGTCTGGGTTTTGGAAACACATGACGAGCTGCTCATCTCTGATTTCAAAACTGTCCGCCAGCTGTTCCCAACCAGGATCTTCGTACAAACACACTGCTCGTTGAACTGCAATCAGAATGTCTATTTTCGAAGGAACTGGACTAGACTTATGACCGGTTGGATTCTTCATTATGGATCTATTCTACCACGATTGACGTTAGTTTGCACCAAGATTTACTGATCGTTCGACCAATGATTCCGAGCATCCTTGGCTCGACGGTTGGCGCGGTGTTGCATCGAAGTCGACCTCGGAAAGCGCTTGCGCATGGCAACCGCGATGGGATTCGTGAAACGAGTCTTCTTTTTGTTTTTATTTTTCATGATCCAATATTACCACATCATGAATGAATTTACACCCTCGCGAGCACGCTTGGGTCAACGTGCTGGGTCAACATTATTAGTGGTCCGAAAAGTAGGGATGACGCAATTTCACACTCTTGATTGCACATGAAATATGCTTAAGATCTTCCTTCAGATCCTTTTCAAGGTAGACGGTGGAGTAATACGCCAACGCCATTTCATCAGTGATTGTCATTGCTGACTTCTCATTGTTTACGGTCTGCTGACGCCAAGACACGAGATCGGCGGGCATGTTTGCACAAGCCCAACCCTCATGACACGAGAGGCGACGGTTAAGTGCAGTTGCTAGACGTCCTTGTGCAATCATACGGGCGCCGATGAACTTAATAAGCCTCGTCAATCCGTAACTCACCCTTTTACAATCAAAGATACTGTAGCCAGGTGCAATATCGATTCGGTTCTGAGCGCCTAGAACAGTGTCCAACGAACACCAAAACTTCCAGTGATCGTGCGGCGTTGCATTTTCCCAATTCCCATCGGACATTTGTCCCTTGATTTCACATTCAAAAAGAGTCACCGCCGCGTAGGTGGTGAGCATCATCGTTCCCGTTGTATTCCTGTCTACCATGATCTAGATCTTACCATTTTTCAAGGCGGAATTTCACTTATGGAGACGAGCGACGAAGTAACCGTCGCCGGCGCGAAGTCCATTGGAAAAATCCTGTGCCATATTTCGCGCGATTTCTACAGAATTACTGTACTGCGTACCATTTATTTCACCAAGACCAAGACCCAGACCCAGACTTAGACCCAGACCCAGACCAAGACCCAGACTTAGACCAAGACCTAGATCCAGACCCAGACCAAGACCCAGACCAAGACCAAGACCCAGACTTAGACCCTACCCAAGACCCAGACCCAGACCCAGACTTAGATCCATATAGCTTTCTTCGTTTACTGATCATAATACCTTTAAGCTAGGGAACACAAAACGAACGTTTCTTCATCCATCATGATCTTATTCTACCATAGGTTTTGGTTGGTTTTCATCATCAATGATTTTCTGACCCTCTTCACGGGAATCAACGGGAATCATCATTCCATTTCCAATCACATAAAATCCATCAGATCGACGACAGACCCGAAGGGAACCCTGAGTGTCAAACGACATACCATCCGTAAACTTCAACATGATACTATCTTACCTCAATTTGTGTTTGATTTCATTTAGATTTTGATTTTGTCCCAGAATAAGACCTTGTCCCAGATCCAGACCCAGACCAAGACCAAGACCCAGACCTAGATCCAGACCCAGACCAAGACCAAGACCCAGACCCAGACCTAGACCCAGACTTAGACCCTACCCAAGACCTAGACCTAGACATCTTCTGTCGTTTACTGCGTACCATTTATTTCACCCAGACCAAGACTTAGACCCAGACCCAGACTTAGACCCAGACCTAGACCAGGACCAAGACCCAGACTTAGACCCTACCCAAGACCCAGACCCAGACCCAGACCCAGACTTAGATCCATATAGCTTTCTTCGTTTACTGATCATAATAGCATCGCCCAGACCAAGACTCAGACCCAGACCAAGACCAAGACCCAGACCTAGATCCAGACCCAGACCCAGACCAAGACCCAGACCTAGACCAAGACCCAGACTTAGACCCAGACCTAGATCCAGACCAAGACCAAGACCAAGACCTAGATCCAGACCCAGACCAAGACCAAGACCCAGACCTAGATCCAGACCCAGACCAAGACCAAGACCCAGACCCAGACCCAGACCCAGACTTAGACCCTACCCAAGACCTAGACCTAGACATCTTCTGTCGTTTACTGCGTACCATTTATTTCACCCAGACCAAGACTTAGACCAAGACTTAGACCAAGACCCAGACTTAGACCCAGACCTAGACCAGGACCAAGACCCAGACTTAGACTTAGACCCAGACCCAGACCCAGACCCAAGACCCAGACCAAGACCCAGACTTAGACTTAGACCCAGACCCAGACCCAGACCCAAGACCCAGACCAAGACCCAGACCCAATCTTAGATCCATATAGCTTTCTTCGTTTACTGATCATAATAGCACCGCTCAGACTCAGACCAGGACCCAGACCCAGACCAAGACCCAGACTTAGACTTAGACCCAGACCTAGACCAAGACCTAGACCTAGACCCAGACTTAGACCCTACCCAAGTCCCAGTCCCAGGCCAGGACCCAGACCTAGACCCAGACCCAGACACCTTCTGTCGTTTACTGCGTACCATTTATTTCACCCAGACCTAGACCCAAATCTTTTCTGTCGTTTACTGCGATACGTAATTACACCACTACAAGAGTTAGTAGGCCCAGAGGGAATCGAACCCCCACTTGCTGGTTAAAAGCCAGCTACTCTACCGGTTGAGTTATAGGCCCAAATTGTGGTCAATGACTCATTGACCACAAAACTTGTGTTACGGCTTCAGAAAACCGAAACTCTCAATTGCGCTCAGCTGAACGTACCACTTTCCGGGCAGCGCCTGAGCATCCTTCCATTTCGAAGAAGTGAGCTCACCGGTCTCGTACACAACCTTCGCACCCTCAAGAAGGACACAAGTCTTGTTGACACCCGTAAGCAACCCTGTGTAAATGTAGTTCATGCAAAACAACGTCACCTGGGTATTCAACAGGCCTTCGAAGCCCTCGTCTGCAACCTCAATCACGTCAACCTTGGGAGCCATTTTCTTCATTTTTCTTTCCTTTTCTCTTTTTTCTTTTGTTGTTGTTTGAATCTTTTTGATTCTTGATTATGGTCTTATTTTACCATACTTAGATGGATTTTACACTATTGAGAATCTTGGGAAAGGTGGCCCGAAGGCGACGATCGTCACCGCCAACGTAAATTCACCTTTCCCAAGCCCGGGGTACACACTAAACAGCCGCTGCGAGATCCTCGACCACGTTGGCCGGAGCACTCTCAATCAGGCTGACATCGCTGGTGAAGAGGTAAACCTGCTTGTCATAGCCAGGAACCTCGACATAACAACGAATTCGCTGACTGCGAATAACCGTACCCTGAACACCAATGAAGCGGGCGTTGCCGCTCTTGATGAGGACCTGGTCACCGGGATTCAACTTGGTATCCAAGGCAGTCGACGTCCGAGAGACGCGGACGAAGTGCTTGAAGTGTTCAGCCACTGCAAAAACCTCAGCCGGAGTGAGATCAGCCGTTGCGCTATCGAACGCAGCCTGTGCAGCCTCGGTCAAAGTGGGCAACTTCTCAGCTGCCTTATCAACCTTGGCCATATGAGCCGGCTTGCGATTCGCCTCGAGAGTAGCCTGTTTGGCAGCACGCTTAGCATCTCGTGCGGCCAGTCGCTCGGCCTTAGAGGCCTCCCGCTTGGCATCTCGCTCAGCGCGATCCTCAGTGCTCAAGCGCGCACGCTTGGCCTTCGACTCACCAGGAGCAGTGCCTCCATTCTTGGCGGCAATGCGCGCCTTGGCGGTGTTGATAATCGCATCGATCTCCGTTGCGTTCGTAGTATCACTTGTATCGTTCATTTCCTGTTCCTTTTTTCTTTCTTGAGTGGGAGGATTTAACCTCCGTTGCTTTATTTATGATTCAATCTTACCATGTAAGTTGATGGTTTTACACTCGTTAAAACGAAAAAAACACCAATCGATTATTGCCCCCGAGCGGGCGTGTTGGGCAAACGAGCGAGTCAACGCCTGTTGGGTCAACGATGTTCATTTGCCTTTCCTTATTCATGATTCAATCTTACCACGAGTTGATGTTGATATCACAATTCTTCAATGTCAGATTTATTTGGCACAAAATGAGGAGTTGAACAAACAAATTCATAAAGATGTTCATCGTCCTCGGTAACGCCAAAATGCTCAAAAACATCAAATTCAACTAAAATTGTATCTGGATAATGATCATGAAGCAACGTTAAACGAAATGCAGCTTCGCCATCATATCTTAAAATTACACGCCTTTTATCTTTTTTCATGATTTAATCTTACAATTTGTGGAATGATCAGGATTCGAACCTGAGCCTCAGTTTGATTACCGGGCGGAGACTTTCACGATGGCTATCCCCGACGTTACCCACGACATTCACCCCAATATCTCAACTACCTAGACCCAGACCTAGACCCATATAGCTTTCTTCGTTTATTGATCATAAATTATCCAGACCAAGACCCGAACCAAGACCCAGACCCAGACCAAGACTTAGACCAAGACCCGAACCCAGACCTAGACCCAGACCTAGACCCAGACTTAGACCCTACCCAAGACCCAGACCCAGACCTAGACCAAGACCCAGA
>JANLHH010000149.1 GCA_024654605.1 Patescibacteria group bacterium
CGGCGGGAGCCAAAGTGAACGGGCTGGACGACCCGGACGGGTTTGAAATGAACTGAAAGGAGGGTTTATTTTGGTATCCGAGCGAATGAAGACCATATCACTTGCCGGAGTGGACGCGCTGATCCGCGAAATGCGAGAGACACGTTCCCGCGTCATTCAGCGGGAGAATGTTGAATACGAAGGCCAGTCATGCATCAAGCTCACGGAATTACATGATGGGGAGTACCTTATCTGCATCGCGCCGCCGAAGTTTGCGAGCCGGTGTCTGATGGGGTGGATAGAAGAGTTGGAACTGAAAGAGGAGAGGTGACGTGGAAAAACATTTCGTAACTTTTTTCAGCCCAGGCACTTTTGTCGCCGAAGAAACAACCAAAGAAATCGAATCGGATGATGTTGTTCTGGAAATGGAGAACTGATATGCCAGCAACCGAAACCACCGGCTTCCGCTCATGGTGCATCGTGGAACTCATGGGACACTCCTGTATCGCCGGAGAACTCTACGAACAGGCCATCGGCGGTGAAACCTTCATCCGTGTCGATGTGCCGGATGTCACCACGAAACGCGGGGAACTCAAGGGCTACTCCAAACTCTACGGCAAGGGCGCAATCTACGCCATTACGCCGACCGATGAGATGACGTGCCGCCTCTTCATCACCGCCAATTACACGCCGCCGATTTCGCCGTACTCGTTCCCGGCGTTACCGGAGCCGAAAGAACATTCAATATGGGAAAACCTTCAGGACTTTGAGGATGAGGAAAACGACCTCCCTTTTGACGAAATGGAGAACTGACAATGACCCAAAAAGACATCGATGGCCTGCTCATGCGCCTCGACAACATCGACAACACGCTTCTCGATCTGGTGCGGGCACAGAAGCCGATATTCATCACGCTAACCTACGTATCAGGCGGAGAATTGCTTGTAAATATAGGTGACATCAAAACCATTTCAAAGGAGCGAGAAGGAACGTGCGTTCAACTTAATTCAGAATTATGGGGGATTTTCGCAGAAACCCCCGAGCAGATTCTCAAACTCATACGGGAGGCATAATGTCCGTCCTGACCGAACAGTGCAAGCAGGGACTTTGCGTTGACGTGAGCGCACACGCACAAGAGATCGGCATCACGCAGAAGGTGTTCGTGACGAAGCAGTTGTGGGACGCCTACCTGATCCTCCCTCCTTCCGACAAGCCCCGGTGCGAGCGCGACATC
>JANLHH010000150.1 GCA_024654605.1 Patescibacteria group bacterium
CTACCATTATCAGGATACGCAGTTACCGGTTTATGATGATGGCAGGACGCTTGAAGAATCCACGAGTATCAATTACAACATTGATTGGGATTCCTTCGAACTCGGCGTGAAGATTGCAGATGCGTGGTGGTTTGATGGGGACATTTGTGAAGAAGGCGAAAATCATTCCAAAAAAACTTTCACCGTGAGACATAAACGCGGAATATTCTGGATTGAATATCAATACGGCGGGACAATACCATTGGAAATGTGGTGTAATAAATTATGGGAAGGCCCTACAAAAGTTATCGGCAACATCCACGAGACTCCCGATGCCGCCAATACTTGAAATCTTTCTCATGATGCTCTGTGATCCCGTCATGATACTCGGCATCCTCGTATTCGTTATCGTGTGCGCGGGTATGACATTTTACCGGATAATCTTTGGTGAGTGGTTTCACGAACTTTTCCCGGAGATGTTCAATCAGAGCGTCAGAGACTTAAAAAGATGGGTTAAACGTTTTCGTTCGTAATATCCTCGGGGGAGGACACATGTTTCAGACAGACTTGCCGGACAGCGGGTTCAAGCCCATCCGGTTCACATTGCCGTACATGCCGCGTCCGAAATTGGAGAGCAAGAGCAGGGCGATTCCGCTCAAGAATAAAAAGACGGGCCAGCCTATTCTCGACAAAACCGGGAAGCCGATGTACACCAATATGCAGTACAAGAATCCGGAGCAGAAGCAGTACGAGCAGGAGGTTATGGCACTCATCACTCGACACGCCCCCGTCGTCCCGTTCGACTGCGCGGTGATTCTCACGCTCAAGATATATGTTCCGATGCCGAACTCCATCTATGATTCGTGGAGACGCGAACCGGCAGAACAAGGGTTCATCCGTCCGGATAAAAAACCCGACCTTTCAAATTTTACGAAAGGCATTGAAGATTTGATGACCCGCGCTGGATTCTGGCGCGATGATGGGCAGATTGTCGAATACGGACACGGGTATGCCAAGCATTACTCGGTGAAGCCACGGGTGGAAGTGGAAGTCACCCCTCTCTGGCAACCGCAGTCGAAAAAGGAATGGGAACTTTTCCAGAAGCGAGTGCAGGAACAACGCCCAAAGGTGTCGTTTCCCACTGATGCGCCGCCAGACTATACGGCAACATCAAAGCAAGGAGACCTATTCTCATGAAGCACTTCATCATTTATCTCTGCATCGGCGTGTCGGTAGCAATTGTTTTGCAGTGCGCCGCCCATATGATCGGGCTTGATCCGTTCAAGCTCAGCACTCAACTCGTGGCTTGTATCATCGCCTCAATCCCTGCGATACTGGTTGCCGATAAGATGGGAAAGGAGAAGTCCGATGACCGATAAACTTTTCCGCGTGTGGGATACTGCCATGCAGAAAGAACTGGCAGTGGAGAATGGCCATTGGTTCCTGTCGGTCGATGCCGACGGTGTTCCGTCAAAAGTATACGGCGGCACAATACATTGTTCTCCCGAGTGGCATAAGGATTGGTTCACCGGCTTCCACGACCGCGACAATACTCAGGCGTTCCAACACGACCTCATTGAATTCGATCACGCCTACTGGACAAACGCAGGGCAGCCGCCGGACACTATCACCTTCGTTGCGACATGGGATCGGGAAAT
>JANLHH010000156.1 GCA_024654605.1 Patescibacteria group bacterium
CACTTTACTCCCGAGCGCTCTATTGAGATCCAGCACCACATTGGAGCCGACATGATATTTGCGTTTGACGAGTGCACATCTCCACACGCTTCGCACGAATATCAAAAAGAAGCAATGGATCGTACGCATCGATGGGCGAAGCGCAGCTTGGATGCGCACAAGAAAAATACCGAAGCAAGTGCAAGGCAAGGGCTTTTTGGAATCGTGCAAGGCGGACGATTTGAAGATCTTCGTAAAGAGTCGGCGCAGGTGATCGCCGGTATGGATTTTGACGGGTTCGGTATCGGAGGCTCATTTGATAAAGAGGATATGTACACGGTCGTGGGATGGGTGAATAAAATTCTACCGGAAGGAAAACCGAGGCATCTCTTGGGAATCGGAGAGCCGGCGGACCTTTTTGGCGGCGTAGAGAACGGTGCCGATCTTTTTGACTGCGTCGCGCCGACCAGAATGGCGCGCAACGGGTCACTACACACCGCTCTCGGCAGGATAAACTTGTTCAATGCGAAATTTGTGAACGACTTTACGCCTATTGAAGAGGGGTGCGGATGCTATACGTGTACCCACTACACCCGCGCGTATGTGGCGCATCTTTTTCGCGCGAAAGAGATGTTTGCCGCGACACTCGCCTCGATTCATAACCTTTACTTCATCGTTCATTTGGTCAAAAAGATCCGACAGTCCATTGTGGACGAGCGATTTGAAGAGTACAAAACAGGATTTTTAAAAAGATATTATGGCAAAATTCAAACTTAAATCTGAATACAAGCCTGCGGGCGACCAGCCGAAAGCGATCGCGCAACTCGTGAAGGGACTGAGCGAGGGCTTCACTCACCAAACACTGCTCGGAGTGACAGGTTCCGGGAAGACATTCACATGCGCAAATGTGATAGAAGCGGTACAAAAACCGACGCTTGTGATTGCGCACAATAAAACACTCGCCGCGCAATTAGCACAGGAGTACCGAGATTTTTTCCCTGACAACGCGGTGCACTACTTTGTTTCCTACTACGACTTCTATCAGCCGGAGGCATATTTGCCGGTGTCCGATACTTATATTGAGAAAGACGCGCAAATCAACGAGGAGATTGACCGCTTGCGCCATGCGTCCACCCAGGCGCTTTTGACTCGCAAGGACGTGATCATTGTTGCATCCGTGTCATGTATCTATGGATTAGGTTCTCCCGAAGAATATGAAAAGGAAAATATGAAACTTTCCATCGGAGACAAGATGAATCGCACCGAACTCCTCCACCGGCTTGTCAGTATCTTTTTTGAACGTACCATCGCCGACCTCTCACCGGGAGATTTTCGCGGCATAGGGAATGTGATAGAGATCATGCCGGTTTCTGAGAAAGTTATTTTCCGTGTTGAGATAGCGGGCGGAAAGATAACGCGTATTACAAAAATTGATCCCACTTCACAGACCATTTTAGGTGAAGAAAAGGAAATATTTTTATTTCCCGCGAAGCACTTCATTACCGATAAAGATAAAAAAGAACGCGCCATGAAGGCAATCAGACAGGAACTCAAGGAACGTATTAAAGAGCTTGAAAAAACGGGAAAGGAACTTGATGCCGAACGGTTGCGTCGGCGAACCAACCATGATTTGGCGCTTATCAAAGAGGTGGGGTATTGCAATGGGATTGAGAACTACTCGCGCCACCTTTCCGGAAAGGCACCCGGTGAACCGCCGGACACGCTTTTATCGTATTTTCCACATAAAGAAGATGGAACGCCTGATTTTTTAACGGTCATTGATGAATCGCACGTGAGCATTCCGCAGATCGGCGGAATGTATGAAGGAGACGCGTCGCGTAAAAGAAACCTTGTTGAATACGGTTTTCGGCTTCCTTCCGCGCTTGATAATCGTCCGCTGAAGTTTGCAGAATTTGAAAAGCGGGTTGGGCAGGTCATTTTTACCTCTGCAACGCCTGGAAATTACGAACGGGAAGTAAGTAAAGAGATCGTGGAACAAGTGATCCGTCCAACAGGTCTTGTGGATCCAGAAGTTGTGGTGCGTCCGATCCTTGAGAAAGGAAAGTACCAAGGGCAGATCCAAGATTTTATGGCGGAAGCACAGCAAGAGATTAAAAAAGGAAATCGCGTCATCGCCACCACGCTTACCAAGCGTATGGCGGAGGACCTTTCCGAATATTTTAAGGAAAAAGGGGTGAAAGCGGAATATTTGCACAGCGATATCAAGACGATTGATCGTATTAGAATTCTAACTAAGTTCCGCAAGGGAGAATTTGATTGCATTGTCGGAGTAAATCTCCTGCGTGAGGGGCTTGACCTGCCCGAAGTGACGTTAATAGGAATTCTTGATGCGGACAAGGAAGGATTCCTCCGAAGCGAAACGGCGCTCATTCAGATCATTGGCCGTGCCGCGCGTAACGTGGAGGGGCGGGTGATTCTCTACGCCGACAATATAACAGGCTCAATGGCACGCGCTATCGCTGAGACGAACAGGCGCCGGACGGTGCAGTTGGCATACAATAAAAAGCATGGCATCACCCCAAAAACCATTATCAAGAAAATTCATGATATTGCAGATCAATTGGAATCCGCGCACGACAAAGCAGTGAAAGCGAACCTCAGCCTTGATGTCCAGGTTTTTGCGGGCCAGACCGAGAAACTCAAAAAACTTATTCGACTGAAAGAGCGCCAAATGAACGCCTCGGTCAAAATACTTGATTTTGAAACTGCCGCCATATTGCGCGACGAGATACAAGCGCTCAAAGATCTCTCTGTGTGATTGTATAAAAAGAAAAAGTCCTCTCGTATGAGAGAGGGCTTTGCAATAATGGGTACTTAATGAAGGTGCCCGTGGGGGGCGAAGCGACTAGAAATGGGAAGTATTTTTTGTGGTGAAAGAGCCAGACTTCTTTGTCTGCGTTTGAAGCTGAGGACACAAAAGGGAATCGCGGAATCAATGGTTTCAAAAAGTATCTCTGCGAATTCTTTTCGGTAATATTGACCCACTTTGAACAATACTTCGTAGTCGGGCCGTTCTCCGATAAGCGCCACGGGGACTATTTCTTTTTCCTTATTTTCCGGCAGTGAAAGCATGAAGTCTATGATTTTCCGCATGCTTTCAATGTCTTCTCGTTCGGGAACCGGCAGATATTCGTACATAAGCGATATCTCTCGTTTCTTGGTACGTTGCCTTTGGTGCTTCATGAAGAGCCTCCCTTGGTAGTTTAATCTGCAAACATAGTAAAATAAAGACCAATAAAGGTCAACTGATAACAAAAAAGAACGTTTACTTGAAAGAAGAGAACTGATATAATGGCTTCATTAAACCCCTATCTGTGAAAGCGGGGTCATTTATGTTATGGAAAACAAGATTATTGTAAAAGGCGCGCGGACCCACAATTTGAAGAATGTTACCGTGGAGATGCCGCGCAATAAAATGATCGCATTTACCGGCCTTTCGGGGTCGGGGAAGTCTTCGCTGGCGTTTGATACCATTTTTGCGGAAGGACAGCGTCGTTATGTGGAGTCGCTCTCGGCGTACGCGCGACAGTTCTTGCGTCAGATGCAGAAGCCGGACGTTGATGAGATCGTCGGCCTTTCTCCCGCAATTTCCATTGATCAAAAAAGCCGCTCAAACAATCCACGTTCCACGGTTGCTACCATTACGGAAATATATGACTATTTGCGAGTTCTTTACGCGCGTATCGGTCGCCCGCACTGTCTTGTCTGCGGGGAAGAGATCAAGCGGCTATCCAATGAGGAGATACTCAATTTTATTCTTCAGAAAGTAAAGAAGATAAGCAAGGCGCCACAGGAAAAGAGGGTATTAGGTGTGGCGTACACGTCGCTTCCGGTTCAAATATTCGCGCCGGTCGTGCGCGGCAGAAAAGGAGAGTACTACCAGCTCCTCTATGACCTGCTCGGCAGAGGATATACCAAGGTGCGCGTTGATGGGGCGCTGAAGAACTTGCGAGATCAGATTATTCTTTCAAAGACAAAGAAACACACCATTGAGGTGCTTGTTGATGAGATAGATATATTGGAGTTTAAAGAGAACGCCAAAATTTCGCGCGAACGATTGGCTGAATCATTGGAACGAGCGCTTCACGAAGCGGACGGTTTGGTGAATGTGGTGATTGATAAAGAAGAGTCGCTCATGTCGGCGAAATTTTCGTGTCCCGCAGACGGCTTCTCATATCCGGAAATAGAACCGCGCCTTTTTTCATTCAACTCTCCCTATGGAGCGTGCGAAACATGCAATGGTTTGGGGACCAAGCATCTCTTTGGCACAGAACCATGTCCCACATGCAAAGGCGCGCGCTTGCGTCAGGAGGCGCTCCATGTGCTTATCGGAGGGAAGAATATTGTGAACGCAACAGCCATGTCCATTAGTGATGCGTATGAATTTTTCGGTACCGTTTCCATATCTTCCCGTGAGCGGGAAATATCAAAAGTGGTGATCAAAGAGATAGAGAACCGCCTTGCATTTATGCTTGATGTGGGGATTGATTACCTCACTCTTGATCGGCGTGCCAATACGCTCTCCGGCGGAGAAGCACAGCGCATTCGTCTCGCTTCCCAGCTTGGTTCCAAGCTAGTCGGCGCGCTGTACGTGCTTGATGAACCGACCATCGGACTCCATCAGCGCGACAACGATCGACTTATCAAAACGCTCCAAAATCTGCGCGATATCGGCAACACCATCATTGTCGTTGAACATGACGAAGATACGATATTCGCATCCGATTATATTGTTGATATCGGTCCTGCGGCCGGTATCCACGGAGGAAACATCATCGTTGCGGATTTTCTGGATAAGCTTCTGACTGCTCCAAAAAATACATCAAAATCGCTTACGCTTGATTATTTGCGCGGCGACAAGATGATTGAAATTCCCGCAAAAAGAAGAACGCAAGACAAGGGTACTCTGGCCATCATCGGCGGAAAGATATTTAATATTAAAAATATGAATGCGGAAGTGCCTCTCGGTAGACTCGTGGCGGTAACGGGTGTTTCGGGATCAGGAAAGTCATCGTTCGTGTATGAAATACTCCACAAAAATCTGCAGGCGCGATTTGATAAAAGATATCGCAGTAACGAGGTTTACCACTGCGCGTCCATGACAGGCACCGAATATCTTTCCCGTGCGATCATGATTGACCAGTCTGCGATCGGACGCACGCCGCGTTCAAACCCCGCCACCTATACGGGTGCGTTTACGTTCATTCGTGATCTGTTCGCTTCCACTGAGGAGGCGCGCGTGCGCGGATGGAAAGCAAATCGCTTCTCCTTTAATGTAAAAGGAGGACGGTGCGAGACGTGCCAGGGGAATGGCGAGATCGCGGTGGAAATGCACTTTTTGCCGACTGTGTATGTGGGATGCGATGTGTGTGGTGGAAAGCGATTTGAAAAAGAAACACTTGAAGTGAAATACAAAAAGAAAAGTATTTACGATGTCTTACAGATGACGGTGGAAGAAGCGCTCGATTTTTTTGAGGACATTCCTGCGATCTATGATCGTTTTAAATCACTCAATGAGGTGGGGTTAGGCTATCTTGAGCTGGGGCAGTCCGCGACCACGCTCTCCGGCGGAGAAGCGCAAAGAGTGAAGATCTCTTCCGAGTTGTATCGGCCACATGTGCAGAAGACCATATATCTCTTGGATGAACCGACGATAGGACTCCACTACGAAGATGTGAAAAAGCTCATTGAAATATTGCAAAAGCTTGTTGCTCAAGGAAACACCGTGGTGGTGATTGAGCATAACATGGACGTCATCAAGTGCGCCGACTATGTCATTGATATCGGCCCCGAAGGAGGCGAAGGGGGCGGACGTATTGTTGCAAAAGGGACACCGGAGGACGTTGCCCTCGTGAAGAATTCTCACACAGGTTCGTATCTGAAAAAGGTTTTAAAAAAGAAAAAAAGCGATAGACCTACTGCGTAATAATTTTTCGTAACGAGATGATGAATTTTTGTGCGAAAGCAACGAAACGCAAGGAGGTGAATACAGCGTATTCATTGACGAGCGACCTAAATTTCCACGATCGCAGAGGGAGTTGGAAATTGGAAGTACTCTTGTGGTGCGGTGAGTTGTTTGTAGCCGAAAATTCATCATTGGAGTAGAAAAGGTTATTGTGCAGTGGGTCTAATAGATAAAAGAAAAAGAGCACACCGGTGTACGGTTTGCTCTTTGAAAAATCGCGTGTTTAGAGTATCGCGTTAT
The DNA here is from genome assembly GCA_024654605.1 of Patescibacteria group bacterium. Lineage (GTDB taxonomy): Bacteria > Patescibacteriota > Minisyncoccia > Phycocordibacterales > JANLHH01 > JANLHH01. The sequence goes on from JANLHH010000156.1 coordinate 6,206, forward strand.
ACGCGTACATGCAGGTTTTGAAGAACTCTTTTGTTCCGGGGCAAGGAGGGAATATCTTTTCCCTGATTGCGCTGTAATAGTTAAGGAAACTCACGTCCACCTCCATATTGTTTTCTCCGCGCTTTTTCTTTAGTTGAAGAAGACCATTGATGGTCATGAAACGTACGATGGTAGCTACTTCCTCGTTTGTCATACTGACGGGTTGTTCGTCAATAAAGCTTTGCACGAGCACTTTTATTTGTGGAAGGAACAGGGCGACCCAACAAACAAAATCAACACAATGATGAGGACAGTAATCTCTAATCTCCAGATAACGGTCCAAGAAAGAAGCTTCGCGCGCCGATGGTTCCATGGCGTTAAGGTCAGTTAATTCAATCATGAACTCCATCACTCCTTCAAGCTCATCTCCCGAAATGGAACCTCTGCTTGGATGTGCTTGTACCACTTTATACATTTGAGGAAAAACTTTTTTCAGGACATTGCCCTTAGGCGCGTTCATGTACGTGTCTCCTTGTTGTTTATCAAAACAAACCAGTAAAACTATAGCTTATAAGCATGAAAAGTCAATAAATCAGAGGACAAAAAATAAAGAGAGCAGACAGGCTGCTCTCTTCGAAAATATGAGGTATGTTAGTACGTGGGCGAGATGCGAGACTGTAAAGAATTTTAGGAACTCTTTTTATTTACCAAAGCATACAGCCTTTGTATATCGTACAAAGAGCCCAAAATGTCGGTAACAGCGTCTCCTTTTGAGGGAAGACAATATCGCCTTCCGTAGAGTTCGTATTGCGGGGCAAGCATCCAAAATACTCTGAATGCCAGATCCGACCGTGATTTGCCAAACGCGCGTACGATCGGTTCCTGGTAAATCCTTTCAATGACTACCTCGATGAAGTCCCTTAAATGTTCCAGACACGACGGGTCGTCATCGAAGTGAGAACAGGATTGCACGAGCACTCGCAGATGTTTCCCTCGCAGATGTTCAAACGGATTCGCCGGTGTTCCCATGGTTACTTCTCCTCTTCGTTGGTTTGTTGTAAAGAGAGTACTTCTGGGATAGAATATTGCCACAAAAGCTATGAAATATCAAGATGTTGCAAAAAAGAAACTTCCTGACACGCCCGGCGTGTATTTTTTCCTTGGCCCGAGAAAAAAAATTTTGTATATAGGCAAGGCGACATCGCTTCGCGATCGGGTAAAAAGTTATTTTATAAAAGACGTAATATCCTCGCGCGGTCCGCAGATTGCCAAGATGATCGAGGATGCTGTGTCCATTGATGTGATCACAACCGATTCGGTACTTGAAGCACTCATTTTGGAGGCGCATCTTATTAAAAAACATCAGCCAAAATATAATACTAAGGAGAAAGACGACACAAGCTTTAATTACATACTCATCACTGACGAGGATTTTCCGCGCGTCTTGCTGGTACGCGGGCGTGAATTACTCAAAGAGGGAGTAGACAAAAAGGTACCCCACGCTCGCTATGTGGCAGGTCCTTTCCCGCAAGGTACCCTCTTGCGGGACGCAATGAAGATTATCCGTAAAATATTTCCGTTTCGGGACACGTGCGTTCCCGGCAGCGGCAAGCCCTGCTTTAACCGGCAGATCGGGCTCTGCCCGGGGGTTTGCACAGGAGAAACATTAAAAGCGGAATATCAGAAGACGATCGCGAATTTGACACTTTTCTTGGAAGGCAAGAAATCCGCATTAATAAAGAAACTTCTGCGTGAGATGAAAGCATACGCAAAGAAACAAGAGTTTGAAAAAGCGCACAACACAAAAAAGACGATCTTTACTCTTCGACACATTCAAGATATCGCGCTTCTTAAAAATAATCAGGGAGGAAGAGCGTCTTTCGCGGGACGCATAGAAGCATATGATATTGCTCACATCAGCGGGAAATATTTGGTGGGTGTGATGGCGGTGGTTTTAGGCGGAGAACCCGACAAAAGCGAATATAGAAAATTCAAGATAAGAACCGTGGCGGGTGCGGATGATACGGCGAGCTTGGCTGAGATATTGAGACGCCGGTTTGAACACTCCGAGTGGACATATCCGCGTCTGATCGTCATTGATGGTGGTATCGCGCAAAAAAACCGCGCGCAAAAAGTACTCAAGGACTTGGGTATTGGGATTCCGGTTGTATCGGTTGTGAAAGACGAGCGGCATAGGCCACGCGAAATTCTTGGAAATAAAGAACATTTCCGGAAGTGCGAGCGGGAGATCTTGTTTGCCAACAGTGAGGCGCACCGATTTGCGGTCGCCTATCATCGAACGCTTCGAGATAGGATATAGAGACCATTAGACTCTTTGTTGAACAAAACCTTCTTTTGTTAAGGGAGAAAAGTATATATAATGAAAGATATGGATTCCAATACTCACATACGGGTTGGTGTCATGCGCGGCGGCAGGGGGCACGAATATGAGGTGTCGCTTAAGACCGGCGGAAGCGTGCTGGAACACCTCCCATCAAAATATAAGGGTTACGACATTCTCATCACCAAAGACGGCACATGGCACCTGGAAGGAGTGCCGGTCACTGCGGCAGAGCTGGCGAATCGCATAGATGTCGTATGGAACGCTTTGCACGGAGAATACGGAGAAGACGGAAAAGTACAAAGAGATCTCTCGGCGCTTGCTATCCCGTTTACGGGATCCGGTGTGTATGCGTCCGCGATAGCGATGAATAAATTGCTTTCCAAGGACCATCTGAAAAAGGCTCCTTTTAAGATCCCGCTTTCTGTGATGGTGCGAAGGGATGAAGATATGAATAAACGCACCATGGAACTTTTCAGAAGTTTTCCACAACCGTGTATTATTAAACCGATCTCCGGAGGGTCTTCGGTCGGGGTTTCAATCGCGTGTTCTTTCCATGAACTTCTCGCGGCCCTGAAAGAAGGGCTTGAAACTGCTGATGCGGTACTAGTGGAAGAATATATCAAAGGAAGAGAAGCTACCGTCGGTGTTATTGATGCGTATCGCGGCGCGGAACACTATGTGTTGCCGGTGATTGAAATACGCGTTCCGAAACAGTACGATTTTTTTAACTACGAAGCAAAGTATTCTGAAGAAACAGACCACGTGTGTCCGGGTAATTTTACGAAAGAAGAAAAACAGGCGCTTGAAAAGGCGGCGCAATTTGCGCACCAAACACTCGGATTGAAGCACTACTCGCGTTCCGATTTTATTGTCTCCCCCCGCGGAATTTATTTTCTTGAAGCCAATACGTTGCCGGGACTGACCAGTGTATCACTGTTTCCAAAAGCGCTGAAGGTGGTTGGTGCGAACTTGTCCGAATTTATTGATCATGTGCTCACCCGCGCGCTTCGCAGAGAATAGATTGTTGCGCATGCAACGAAAAAAACAACCCCCGATGGTATCGGGGGTTGTTTTCAAAAGGCGCTTTAGAATTATTATTCCTGAGCTGAGAGCGGGATGAAAGTTATAATGAGCGAAGCGAATGCAGATTTTCATGCCGTCCGAGCGACGGAATATATGCATAGCATATAATTTCATCGCTCGGACATTGTGAACATAAATGTTCACGTGCTCCTCGCTTGAAATTATCAAAAGGTTTTAATACCCCGTGGCTTGCCGCGGACTCGCGCGAGCGAAGCGAGCTCCTTGCGAGTCACAAGCTACCTCTGGGGTTTAATACCTTTTATTTCGCACCAAGTTGGCGGAGTTTGTTTTTGAGAGCCGTTCGGATAGCCTCTTCATTTTCTCCCGCCGCGTTTAAGATCCGCTCTTCTTCTTTGAGAATATTTTTCACCACATCCTCGTTCATGGAACCCAACTTAAAACCAGACATCACTTCGCTCACAAGCTCTTGTTTCTCTATATCCCTTGTCCATTCAAGATGTGCCGCTCGGTCACTTTTTGGTCTTTTGTCGGCTGACGCCTCGTTGTTTTGTGGTCTAAAAGATTCCATGGTCATTTGAGGTTAAGTAATAAAGATTCGGAAGCAAATCAAATGTGGTGGACCCTAGCGGACTCGAACCGCTTACCTCCTGAGTGCAAAACAGGTGCTCTACCAGATGAGCTAAGGGCCCATGTATATTTGAAACTGTACTACAACGTTTATCTTTTTCTAACTCCGGTCTTGATCTACCCAAACAGTTAAGGGTTCAATCACTAAACGAAATGGTCGCACGTACATCACAAACGCGATGCACAGTATGGGGATTATATCTTATTCATATATAATAGTAAATAGTTAAACACGAACTTCCAACAGGATGGATAAACATATCTTATTAGAAAACGAACATATTCCTTACACACTCAAGAGAAGTCCTTGGGCGCGTCGAGTGCGTCTGTCCGTACACCGCGATGGCAGTATCGTGGTAACTCTTCCATCAGGTGCTCCACAAGCACTTGCGGAGCAGTTTGTGCAAGAGAAATCATCTTGGATATGGAAGAAAATACAGCACTTCAGACAGTATGGGGGTATCAGCACTTTGCCCCACAGTAAGGAAGACTATGTGAAGCATAAAAACGAAGCGCTCGTACTAGTGGAAAGCCGGGTGGAGTATTTTAATCAAGCGTACGGATTTACGTATAATAAAATAAGCGTGAAAGATCAAAAAACTCGGTGGGGGAGTTGTTCCAAGAAAGGCAATTTAAATTTTAGTTATAGGATTCTTTTTTTGGAGCCCGAAATACAGGACCTCGTTATTGTGCATGAGCTCTGTCATTTGAAAGAATTTAATCATTCAGAAAAATTCTGGAATTTGGTCGCAAGCATGATTCCGAATTACAAGGCCATCAGAAAAGAACTCAAAAAGAAAGGTTTGCAAATGGGTTAATGGATTGTATAAGCTTGAGATTATTTGCTATGATGATTTCGCATGAGTGTTCTTTCGGCTCATGGCGGAGCATCTCACATGCACGATGTGGGGTCAATCCCATTGTCGGGGTGTAGTACAGTGGCAGTATACACGCTTCGGGAGTGTGAGACCCGGGTTCAATTCCCGGCACCCCGACAATGGGATTGACCTTTGAAGCGCAAAAAGAAATTTGAATGCCGGCGGGATTCAAAATCCCATAAAGCGGACCATCGGATAGTGGTAGTCCACACTTAATTTTAAAAACCTACTATCGGGCTGTAGTATAACGGCAGTATGCACGCATGGGGTGTGTGTGATCCGAGTTCGATTCTCGGCAGCCCGACATGAAACAAAAAGAATTTGAAAAATTGGTTGAAAAAGGCATTACTGCAATCCCTGAAAAATTTCGGCGAATGATGGATAACGTGATTGTGGTCATAGCGGATGAACCAAGCGAAAAAACGCGCCAGGAACATGGTCTTTCCGCCGACGAAACACTCCTCGGTCTTTATGAAGGAATTCCGCGAACCGAACGAGGTGTTGAATACGGCGGACTTGTCATGCCCGACACGATTACCATTTTTCAACATCCAATTGAAGAGAAAGCCGAATCAACAGATGACATTCCAGAGATCGTTGCGAATACTATTTGGCACGAGATCGCTCATTATTTCGGAATGAATGAAGATGAAGTGCGCGCGGAAGAAGTGCGGCGCGGGAAGACAAAATAAAAGGTATTAAACCCCTTTCAACTATCAAGATATTGATTCTGACCACAAAAGGAAACTTTTACCCGGGGAAAAGACTCAAAAGGATCAGAAAGGTTAAACATATCCGCCGTTTTGCAGTAAGAGCAAGGATCGTTTTTTGTATGGAAGCATAGTACAATGATAATAATGAAGAAGGTAGCAATTTTTGATGTTGACGGCACCATTTTTCGTTCCAGTCTTCTGATTGAGGTCGTGGACGTGCTTATTGAAGAAGGGTTTTTCCCCACCGAAGCCCGCAAGCGTTACGATGACGAATACAAACGTTGGCTTGATCGCAAGGGCGGCTATGAGGAGTATATCGGCATGGTAGTTGAGACTTTTGTGGAGTATCTCAAAGGAGTGCATTATGCAGATTTCATGCATGCGGCGGAAATTGTTCTCCATCGCCACCAGGACCGTGTCTATCGCTATACCAGAGATCTGGTCAAAGAACTGAAAAGAAAAAACTATTATCTGCTTGCGATATCGCAGTCTCCCAAATCTATCTTGGAAGGATTTTGTAAGGCGCTTGGTTTTGACAAAGTGTATGGACGGCTTTATGAGATTGGCGCGGAGAGTCGGTTTACCGGAAATGTCATTGATGAACACCTCATCGCCAACAAGGCAAATATCGTACGGCGTGCCGTGGAAAAGGAGGGGCTTTCACTGGAAGGATCGATCGGTGTTGGTGATACGGAAGGTGATATTCCTTTTTTAGAGCTTGTAGAAACACCAATCTGTTTTAATCCCAACAGCGAGCTGTATCGTTATGCGCGCATTAATGGATGGAAAGTGGTGGTAGAACGAAAGGATGTTATCTATGAGCTATAATAGTGTGGATATCTTTTTTTGAGCATATCTCATTGATGATACAATGAAAACAAATGCCTTCACGATTTTTTCTGGTGTCTCTCCTTATTTCCACATTCCTCTTTCCGCTTTCCGCAGGCGCCACCACCATCTCCGACCTGGAGTCCAAGATCGCCGCCCTCCTCTCTCAGATACAAACTCTTCAAAGCGAACTGCAAACACTGAAGTCAGAAGAGCCACCGACGCCGCAGGCGTCGGTGGTCTCCTCCTTCACCACC
>JANLHH010000030.1 GCA_024654605.1 Patescibacteria group bacterium
GTCGGTCAAGGAATGCGGGCGACGAAAGGCGCGGCAAATCCCGCAGTACTCAAAAAAGTATTTGAAGAAAAACTAAAAAATCTGTAAGTGTGTCCGGCAAGATTTGAACAGCCCTTTCGGGCTGTTTTTTGTGTAAAAATGGTTTTTTCCTTTTCCGTGACTGTCATGTATAATGAATGGTAATTACTGAATAATCTATAAAAAGTACGTATGAAAACAACACGAGTGGCTATTAACGGTTTTGGACGCATCGGACGCGCGTTTTTTAAAATCGCAAAGAATCGTAAAGAAATTGAGATCGTCGCCATCAATGACTTGGGAGATCTGGAAAATCTTGCGTATCTCCTCCGGTACGATACGGCATATGGCAAGAGTGATTTTGATATCGTTGTCAAAGAAGGAAAGCTCGTCGTTGACGGCAAGGAAGTTATTTTTTTAAGTGAGCGGGAACCAAGCAAATTGCCGTGGGGCGACCTTGATATTGATATCGTACTGGAATCGACAGGCATCTTTACCAGTTACGAAAAATCAAAAGTACATTTGGAGGCCGGCGCCAAGCGCGTTGTCGTATCTGCGCCGATCAAAGATAATCCGGAAGACGCGGGGGTCTCCGGCAGTACGGTGCTTATGGGTGTGAACGAAGAGGCGCTTGCGGTATGTCAGATTTCTTCCAACGCGTCATGTACCACGAATGCCGGCAGTCCGGTCATGCAGATATTGCATGAGGCGCTCGGTATTGAAAAAGCGCTCTTGAGTACCGTGCACGGATACACGGCGACACAAAAAATAGTGGATTCTCCCGACCAGAAAGATTTCCGCAAAGGACGCGCCGCGGCGCAAAATATCATTCCAGGAACGACAGGCGCCGCCATTGCCACCACGAAAGTCATTAAAGATCTTGAGGGAAAGTTTGACGGCATCGCGATGCGCGTGCCGATCGTGGTCGGATCCATTGCCGATATTACGTTCGTGAGCAAACGAGATACTAGCGCAGAAGAAGTGAATGCAATATTAAAGAAAGCAGCCGGCGAAAAGCGATGGGAGAAAGTATTTGCCGTTACCGAAGAGCCGCTCGTTTCCTCTGATATCATCGGCAACCCACACGCTTCCATTGCCGATCTTGCTTTCACGCGTGTCGTGGGCGGTAACTTAGTAAAAGTGGTCGCGTGGTATGACAATGAAATGGGTTACACACATTCGTTGGTGGAGCATGTGATCGCATCGGGGAAACATATTTAATCGGAAGCAAGCAACTGCCATCAATCAAACAGAAATGACCAAAAGCGTCCCGCGTGGAAAAGATATCGTTAACATACTCTTTCTCGGGGCGCTTTTTACTTTTGCTCTGCCGGTATATGGAGCAGTACTGTTTGAACAAAACCAGGCAGATACGTCTTTTGCTTTTACTGCAGACAGTGACGTAATGCAGGTAAATGTACCCACCCAATACTTAGACACAAGCAATGACGGTTATACTATTATTAAAGGAGTAACTCTTAAATTACAATTTGATCAGGCTGCACATACGGCAGGTGGCACGGTAAATATTTCCATATTAGGCTGCTATAACGCCTCCTCATCGCCTTCTTTTCTCGATTCTTCTCCCTTTTGCTACAACTTTCCCGATAATATTCTGACGCATACGCTTACTGCGGAGGAACTCAATGGAGCTCCTCACGACATCACGTTTACTTCTCCTGTCGGTGCGGTTATTCCGTGGTCTCCGCCATATTGTGCCGGTATTTGTGATTACACATACCTGATCCGTGCAATTGCGGGAAGCGGGAGCGTGTTTAAAGTAGGAGATAAAATATTCGGTTCATCCCTTGATGTGTATGGTGCAACAGGAACTCCTTACCGTTCCCGCGCAGTTAACCATTCAATTGACATGAATGAAATACAGGATATTGCTTTTGCTGTGTGCGACACAGAAGAATGCGCATTTTCCGTATTACCACCAGTGTCGTTTGCGGAAGAGATAGATGCGATCATGAAAGTACACCATGCCGGAGTTGATATTTACGACGGGGATACAAAAATAAAATCAGATTTTCTATACGCAACAAGTTTTTGGACGTTCACATTCAAATGGCCGTATCAAGTTCCAAACAACCGCGCATATTTTTTCATTGCTCGAGGAGAATTCGGCAATCCTGAAGGCGACACACTTCAAGAATATGTAAATTATAGTACCCAACTTCAAGCGTGGGGTACTGGAACTTCAACTATCTCTAAACCAATGGGAGCTTATGGTTTTGCACATTTGTGGCATGCAAGCACGACATCCTCTATGTATACCGTAATGATTGCTGAACTTCAGGCAGGTAATGCTGCTACGTATACTGGCGTTAAGGAATGGTTTGCGACAGGGGGCATAAGTGGAATTGCACCAATAAAGCATTCATTCCTTACATTTAATTATCTTGAAGAAGAGTCATCCGGAGTTCCTGTTTTAACATATACTGACGAAGAAGGATTTTTACCTGATGCAGAAAGCCCCGGCGTGCATCCGAACAAGGGTACGGCGAGTTCTACTCCTATGGTGTTTAAGGTGGTGTATACCGGCACCGATGCGCCTGATGCGATGAACGTACTTGTGGGAAATGGTACGGCGACAACAAGTTACCCGATGGCATTTGATGCAACGACAGCAAGCACCACGCTCCGCGATGGCATATTCACCAATGGAGAGCAATATATCGCCACCCCAACCTTCCCAAAAGGGAAGTACCAATACTATTTTGAAGCGCAGAACGCAAGCACTACTGTGTATCTACCTGCTGACGGCACCCTCTCCTTCCAAACCGGCTACTCCAACGTGGCGTTTTTGCCGGGGCTTGAAGCGAGCCGGTTGTACGTACAAGAAGGACTCTTTGAGAATCAATTATGGACACCAAACACAAACAACGATGTAGGAAAACTCGCCCTCTCGCCAATTACAGGAGAAAGCATTAATCCCGATATTTATACCAACGATGTTGTTGATGAAGCATATACTATAAATATTTACAAAGGATTTCTTGAGCACATGAATGCCATGGTTGCGACTGGCGACATCAAAGAGTTTGAATCATTGCCGTATGACTGGCGCATGGATGTCAGAGATGTAGCAACCCGCGTTATCCCCCTTAGAAACAGCGGATACACTATGGTGTCACGTGTTGAAGAGATGGCAAGCGCTTCACCTACGGGAAAGGTAACGATCATTACCCACTCAAACGGCGGCTTGGTGGCGAAAGAGTTGATCAACGAGTTAGAGCGGCAAGGGAAAGCGCACCTTGTTGACCGTGTCATCATGGTAGCTGCTCCGGAATTGGGGACACCGAAGGCGATCTTGGAAATGCTCCACGGCCCGGACTTCTTCTTCCCCAATTTCCCAAGCAAAGAAGTTACTCGCGAGCTTGCGGAAAATATGAAGAGCGCATATACTCTTCTTCCGTCACAGGAGTATTTCAACCGTCTCGGCACGTCCATTCGTCCAGTCATTGAGTTTGATGCCGCCACACCCGTAACAGAGGCGCTTCGCGCTATCTACGGCGATTCCATTTCAGACTATGACGCATTACGCAGATTTCTCCGCGGCGAGTATGGCGGTAGAGCTGAACCCCTTTCGGGTGAAGTAAATATTCCCAACATTCTCAAAGAACATTTCCTGGTGAACGCCGAAGATCGCCACAAAGAGCTTGATCCGTGGGCACCACCGGAAGGAATTGACGTTATTGAAGTGGTCGGCGGGGGGCTTGATACGCCGCGCGGTATCCGATATGAATCGGCGGAAAAGAATGTATGCAATGAAGACCTATCTGTGTGTCAAGTGACGGATGTTATTGATCCACAGCCACTCATCACATCGGAAGGGGACGGAACTGTTGTTTCCGTTTCAGCCGAAGCATTGGGAGGGGAAAGGTATTATGTGGAAATGGATAAGTATAATTTTTCGGGACTTTTGGGATCAACAATTAACCGCTCCCACAAAAACATTCTTGAAATTGAACCTCTTCAAAACCTCATTACGACTCTCATCAAACATGAAGCAACAAGCACGCTTCCTGCTTTTGTTTCATCGTCCACGCCTACTGTTTCAGACCCCACCAAGCGTTTACGTGTAAGCGTCCACTCTCCCGTCTCGCTTCATCTCTATGATGAATTTGGTCGTCATACCGGACCGATACCAAATCCCGACCCATTGTCCGACATTAAACTTTTTGAAGAACAGATCCCCAACAGCTACTATTGGCATATCGGGGAAGGGCAGTACGCTGGAGGAGGATATGCCTCAACCACAGCCGTGCAGTTAGAAGGCCTCTCGCTTGGTACATTTACCCTCAAGATCGAAGAGGTGATCGGCGAAGAAACGACAAATACGATTCTATACAAAAATATTCCCACAACCGGAAGCACGACAGCGAGTATTCAAGTCGGAGGAGATATTACCACTCCACTTCTTATGATTGATATTAACGGAGATGGCACAACCGATGTTTTTATCGGTGAAGGTGAGAATGTCAACATCCTTTCACTTGAAATGCTTGAAGATATTATTGGCGAGATGGACATACGGCGCGGATTGAAAAAGGACATCGTAAAGGCGATTGAAAAAGCGACAAAGGAGCTTGAAAAAGACAAAGCACTGAAAACCGTAAAAGAACTGGATAAAATTATCAAAAAGCTTCAAAAAGAGATCAAAAAGAATACGAATTCGGAAGAAGAAGACGATGAGCACGAGAAGAATGATGAAGATAAACACGCTGGTGACAAAAGGGAGCGCGGAAAAGAAGACCACGAAGATGACCGCGAGGATGATAAGGGTGATGAGAATGAAGATAGGCAAAAGATTTCAACTGAAGATGCACAGAAATTGATTGAGATTATTGGGAAGATTGCAAGTGGGATGGTAGAATAATTACATGCAAAAATACAAAACTTATAATCTTGTAATACTTGTTATCACTGTGGTTTTTCTGGTGGGTATATATATATATTGGAAATTAACAGCAGTACAATGCTGGGATAACCCCATCGTGTTCTGTGCCGCAGAGGGATTTGAAGAAAAATTTCACCCACTTCTCTGGTCGTTCCTCACTCTCTTCCTCGTCACCTTGCCCCTCTTCATCGTCCGCCGTGGAGCGTTTATAGCATGGGCGAAGTTTGCCGTTGTTGCGTTTCCGCTCATGCTCGGCATTCTTTTATATACCTTCAACAATACACCGGTTACCGGCAGCTGGATAAGTGGTCCGACTGACGACCAGTTGGCATCAGTTCTTCTCCCGTCACTTTTTGTAATCATCTCCTTTGCTATCATTGCTCTAAAATCAGCCGAGTTTAGCGTTGGTCTTAGTACTTATGTACGATTGATTCTGAAATATTCTGGACTAACGATGATTATTCTTCCCACTCTTTTTATTCTTGCGGTTTTCATATGGTGGTTTGGGGTCGTGGTGCTTGGAATGTAATCCCAGGGAACTGGGGAAGGGGAAAACAGAAAAAGCAGTAAAGCAGTTTGATGAAATCATCAAGAAACTGAAAGAGGAGATTGAAGAAAATCTTGAGGAAGAAGATGGTAATGGAGAGGGTCACAAAGAGCACAAGAAAGAAAAGGGCCATCATGGTGACGATGATGAAGAAAATGATGACGACAAAGAAAAGATTTCAACCAAGAATGCATGGATGTTGATAGGTGTTGTTGAGGATATTAAGAGTTTGTTGTTATAATATAAACATGAGTTATAGAAAAAAAATATCTGCATTTATTGGAATAGTATTATTAAGTATAGCAATCTCGTATTATTTAGGGCCTAAATATTCGTATGTCTCTGAACCTCTTGTAATTTGGGGAGTTGTAATATTGCCGTTGTTATTGCTTATGTTATTTTTACCAACTAATATAATTGCAAGTTTAAAAAAATTTTCACTTATATATATTCCCGTTGTTATATTTCTCCTAGCAGTTGCACCGACAAGCAATACTGATATTTATGGTTTGGATCGCGAACTTATTGCATGGTTCACCTCCACCCTCTTCCTCATCATCTCGCTCCTCATCATCGGCTGGAAGTCGTGGAAGTTGAGGGGGAAGTAAAAACTATTTATGCAACCTATGAAAATATACATTGCCAGTGATCACGCGGGGTTTGAACTCAAAGAAAAATTGAAGATGTTTCTTGCCGACAATGGGTATGAAGCTGTTGATGCCGGTGCGTACCAATACGACGAATCCGATGATTATCCGGACTTTGTCGTTTCTGCCGCACAATCGGTTTCTAGAGAGCCTCTGTCTCGCGGGATTATTTTAGGGGGTTCCGGCCAAGGCGAGGCTATTGCCGCCAACAGAGTGGATGGTGTGCGTGCGGCTCTCTATTACGGCGGTCCGCTTGATATCGTGAAATTGTCCCGCACACACAATGATGCAAATGTGTTATCACTCGCCGCGCGCTTCATGAACGAAGAGGAGGCGAAAGAGGCAACGAAGCTTTTTCTGGAAACGCCGTTTAGCGACGAAGAGCGGCATCAAAGAAGGATTAAAAAAATTGATGAATTGACCGCGGGCGGAAACGCGTCTCCCGGTCCTTTATCTTCCAGCCTATGATTGAGATACTTCCCGCAATCATTCCGGAAGATTTTGAAGACCTCAAGGAGAAACTGGCCCAGGTGCGCGGTATTGCGTCCATGGTCCAAATCGACATAGTGGACGGCAAGTTTGCCCCTCATCCAAGCTGGCCATATTATAAAAACGACCAAGAACATTTCCAAAAGATCCTTCGAGAGGAAGAGGGGTTGCCTTTCTGGGAAGATTTTTATTTTGAAGCGGATCTCATGATAGAGCGTCCGGAAGAACACATAGAAGATTTTATTTTTGCGGGGTTCAGTCGGATCGTCGTACACCTTGAGTCTACGGAGAAGATGGGCGAGATCATTGAAATAGCAAAGAATATGGATACGGAGATCGGCATCGCGATAAATATAGACACACCCAACAGCGCGCTTGAAGAATGGATTGAGAGAATCAATTTTGTACAGCTCATGGGTATTGAAAAGATCGGTTCTCAAGGACAGCCGTTTGATCCGCGCGTCATTGAAAAGATTTCCACGTTGCGAATGCAACACCCAGATATTATAATAAGTGTTGACGGAGGAGTGAGTTTGCGAACCGCTCCATTTTTGATAGGCGCCGGCGCGGAGCGCTTGGTATCGGGATCCGCTATTTTTGAAAGCGACGACATAGAGAAAACCATTAACGACTTCAGGAATATCCACCCAGAAGGAACGTACGAAGAGTGATCACACCATGGCACATTTAAGCGATCATAAAGTAAAAAAACTGGAACTGCAGGCAAACGAGATCCGCAAGTCGGTGATTGAAATGCTTGTGGAGGCAGGTTCCGGA
>JANLHH010000162.1 GCA_024654605.1 Patescibacteria group bacterium
TCCGAAACACAAGGAATCGGGTATTAGGGACTTTTGCTTGTTTCCTACCCTACTCCTTAAATACCAAAACAAGCTACCCTTTGTAGAATCATATGAGAACATTGTCTGCACGCGGGTTCGATTCCCGCCATCTCCACACGAATAAAAAATACCCGATCTTTCATCGGGTATTTTTTATTTCGTTGTGATTGATTGACGGGGGAATCGAAAGACGGAGCCCGTTGCGAATACTTGGAGCAACGTAGGGCGAGTCCGGGGAGGAGCCACACAATATTTTTGGAGTGAAACGAAAAAAAATATTGATGTGAGCTGACCCCGATTCCCGCCATCTCCACTAAACGAAACTTCTCGCAACTCAAAACAAAAACAATCACGCATTTTTAAATTGGAAGCTTCTTCGAGAGAAATATTTTCTCACTTCCTCGACGATGATTATTGAAGCGGCTACCGGTATGATCATAAGCCACTCGGAAAATGTGAGTGGCACAGTGCGGAGAATTGTTTGCATAATCGGCGTATAAACAGCCGCTATCTGAAGCATGACAACCAATAGAGTTGCGCCAATGAGATATTTGTTCGAAAACCATTCCATATTAAATATGGATCTACTTTCAGAACGACAATTCCAAGCGTTGAACCATTGAAAGACCGCAAGCGTGGTAAGTGAGATTGTCCACGCCTTGGCGATGTCAGCAGCAAAATATTGGCTAAATAGAAATAGAGTTCCAATCATCATCGGTATCGCCATAACAGCCATCCTTTGAATCATGAGCGAATCAATGATGTACTTTTTAGGATGTTCAAATATACCTGACAATAGTCCTTTCTCTTTAGGTTCCATTGCTAAAGCCACATCAAGAAATCCATCAGTTACAAAATTAAGCCAGATAATTTGTGCAGCAAGAATCGGCAGAGGATACCCAAGGAATAGCGCAACGGAAATCACAAGGACTTCTCCAATACTTGTCGAAAAAAGATAAAGAATGACCTTTTTTATTATCTTATAAATACTTCTTCCTTCTTCAATCGCCGAAATAATATTGCCAAAATTATCATCAAGTAAAACTATATCCGAAGCTTCCTTTGCTACCTCAGTGCCAATTTTCCCCATTGATACTCCGATATCTGCAGCAACCAGCGATGGCGCATCGTTTACTCCGTCTCCAGTCATAGCAACAATCTCCCCTCGTTTTTTATAGGCGTTGATGATTTGCATCTTATGCTCCGGAGTCACTCGTGCAAAAACAGTGGTGTCTGCAAGCTTATCAGCAAGCTCAGCATCAAACATGGATTCAATTTCGTCTCCAGTCAAAATAGTATCTCTCTCTTGATATATCCCAGCCTCTTTCGCGATAGCCCGAGCCGTTATCTTATGATCGCCAGTAATCATTACCACTCTGATCCCCGCTTCTTTGGCGCGAATCATTGCCTCCTTCACTTCCAGTCGAAGAGTATCCTGCATGCCAAAGAAACCAACAAAAGAAAGTGAGTTGATGGAGCCTATTTTCAGTTGTTTGGGAACCTCGTGACGAATCGCAACCGCTATAACACGAAGGCCTTCCTCAGACATACGCACAAATGTCGCTTCGAGCTCTTCTTTTTCTTTTTTTGGAAGCGGATAATTTTTACCTCCACGCCTGATATAACTACAAAGAGAAAGTATCACTTCCGGAGCTCCGGCAACGGTTAAAAGCGGACTCTCGTCAACCTGATGAACCGTGGCGTGATATTTCAACTTATAATCAAAAGGGATTTCCGATAACAGGGGTGACTCCTGTAGAAGATATTCTTTGTTGAAACCTACCTTCTCGGAGAAAACAAGCATGGCTGCCTCGGTCGGGTCTCCAGAAATTCGCCATTCTTTTGTTTCTTTGGCATAAGATAACCGGGCAGTCGCAACAAGAGCGGCTGCTTTTCCAATATGCAGGAGTTCGTCATAATCTACTGCGTTCACCACATTTCCTTCAGACGTGATTCTTCCTTTAGGTTCATAGCCGACACCGCTAATCTCAAATAACTTATCGGCAGTCCACACTTTACGAATAACGAGCTCATTTTTGGTAATAGTTCCCGTCTTGTCCACTGCGATTACTCGTGTTTGTCCCAGCGCCTCAACCGCCTGAAGCTTTTTAATAAGCGCGTTGCGTTTTGACATGCGCCAAACCCCTGTGGCAAGTACAAGAGTCATCACAATAGGAAGACCTTCGGGAATAATGGAAACGGAAAGTGAAACGACAATCGTAAACATCTCCTTGGTGGTGTGGCCCATAGAAACACCAACAATAAATAGCGCCGTGCTGATTATCGCTACTGTTGCGATGATTGCCCTTGAGAGATATCGAATGTTTGCTTTGAGTGGAATCTCCGTATCTATGGATGAAATTTGCCTCGCAATTCCACCAATGACTGTTGAAAGGCCAGTGGCGACAACAACTGCTCGGCCATGTCCGGCAACAATATGAGTACCTCTGAAAACCATATTCTTCTGCTCTGCTGTGGGTAAATCATCACGCTCCAATATCTCTCCACTTTTATATATCGGCTCAGATTCTCCCGTAAGAGATGCTTCGTCCACCCTTAAGCTCTGGGATATGACAACTCGAGCATCGGCAGGAATACGTTCTCCTTCCTGGAGAATAAGAATATCACCCGGGACCACTTCGTAATCGGGAATAATATATTCTTTTCCGTCACGAAGAACGGTTGCATTTGTCTCTACAAATCTCTTGAGGGCGAGAAGTGTGTTTTGAGCCTTGCCTTCCTGAATGACACCAACAATAGCGTTGAAGAGAAGAACAGCAAGAATGATTGAGCCATCAATATTCTCCCCCATAGCGAATACAACTACACTTGCAGTGAGGAGTATGTAAATAAGTGGACTTTGGAATTGTTCTAAAAAGAGTCGCAATCGAGATTGCGGTTTCTCCTCAGGAAAGCTGTTTGCGCCGTATTGTTTGAGCCGCTCTTTCGCTAAACCAAGAGAAAGACCTCGGTCGGAACTTTCAAGCTTGTGAAATGTCTTTTCTAATGAGAAAGAGTACCATGGTTGTGCCATAGTTATCATTATATCTGAACTCAATTTTAATTTCAGCAGATTCTCACGTCATGTATTAGTTCCCATATAAAAACTCCGCGTCATGCGGAGTTTTTATATATTTGAATAGAATATAAATCTTACCTTCGCGCCCAGACCCTTTGATAGAACATATTGGATATCGCGCCAAGCGCAAGGAAGAAGAATACCGCGCACACAACCCACCCAACAAGCGGAATGAGTTTTACGATCGCGAGTAATATGACACCAAGAAGCGCGTGCCACCAGACAAGTTCAATTTTTTCCTGCTTCTTGAAAAGCTGATGCAGTGCACGACCAAAAACGATACCGCTGTAAAGACTGGCTATCAACAAGAAGAGTGCGTATGCGGCAAGAATGAGTAGACCGATAAACACGCCGGCGATGGTAACAAAAAGCCCGATTGCCGCGAGGGGTGTAACGACAAAGACAATGAAACCACGCAAGAGATTGGTGCCGAAATTTCCGATTGCATCATCAACAAGAGTTTGAGACAGATTCTTAAAGATCAAAACAGCAGCAAGAGCGGCGATGATCATCACGAGGAGTTTCCCAAAAAAGAACGCACTCAACACTGCGAGAATCCCCCACGTCACTTCTTTGCGCGGAACAAGCGGCGCACGCTCTTCAAAACGTACTTCACCTGCGACAGAGGCTCCCTCTTTCATATCCAAGACGCTCTTGTCTTTTCCACGGTATACCAAAGAACCCGTGATGCGCGCGCCATCGCCGAGCACTAACGTATCCTCAACATCAACGAGTACGTCACCTTCTACGGCACCGGTTATCGTAACACGCCCTCCCGCAAAACGCGCGTCCCCAACCGCATTTCCCGCAAAGGAAACATTGCCTCCCGCGAGCATAATATCTTTTCCGATCGTGACCCCATCGAGAACCTTAACGGATCCTCCGGCGGCGACCAGATCGCCGCCAATGGCATTACCTACGATAATATTACCTCCCGCGATCCGCGCATCGCCACCCACGGTGCCGAGTATTGTGATGTTGCCTCCGGCAAACATAACGTCATCGCGTACATTACCCGACACGACAACAGTGCCGCCAACACCAATCGCATCGCCTGCAACGGTACCACCGACAGAAATGTCGGCGCCGCCCACATAAAGATTTTCGGAAACAACGGTTCCTGCACTCAGTGTGTATGTTTCCCCGCCTTCAAATACCGCCGCACCGGCGATAAGCGGAATGGAAACAAAGAGAAAAGAGATGAGAAATGCATATATTTTTTTTGTCATATAAATAATGGACTTAGGCTTATAAACTATTCGGTCTTTTGTTGTGTTCTTCCGAGTATATGTCTGCTTTTTATTATACAGCCGGTGGTAAACTCGGCAAGGCGGCCCCTTTTCACCCGTTGCCTTAATCACGCACGATAAAAAACACCCCGTTTGTGCGGGGTGTTTTAATTTACTCGATCTTTGTTATCTGATACTGCGCATTCATCTTTCCTTCGTAGGTCTTGCCATTGTAAGTGAACTTAAATTCTGCCTTGCCGTTATCTTCCAGTTGCAGTTTTGTGATATTCGCGTTCGGGTACTTCGCGTAGATCGCGTCACGATACGGCTGTAGTGGATCGGTTGGCGGTGGCACAGTAGTTGACGAAGGCGTTGTAGTAGTCGGAGGGGTGGTGGAAGTGGAAAGATCGCCCACATAGTAATTGGCGAAAAGACTGCGTGCGTTCTGCGAGTGTCCTTGTGCCACGAACGCCGCCGTGAGATCGGCACCACAGTAGGCAGTGATAGCACTCGCTCCACCCGGGTGTGAACTGATATACAACGTGACATTGTATACTTTATTTTCAAAGATAACCCAACAATCGGCGCGCGTATTGTGAGCCGCCACTTCCGATGCCGTGATTCCTGTGGATGGCATCTGAGTTGATGGGATAGTAGTCGGAGTCGGTGCAGGTGGAATGTTTTCAGGAGCCACGGCGGTTGGGATAAGCGCAAGAAAGTCCCCCACCGACCAGCCGTCCGGAATACTTTGCCAGTCTATTTTCCACCACCAATAACCGTTGGTGAAAATGGGGCCGGATACAATAACACCCCGTGCGCCAATCTCCTGCTTTCCGAGAATAGTTTGTTTAGTGCTTGCCCCATCGCGGACATTGAGCACACTAGTTGTCTTCACTGTGTCGCCCACCGTAAACTGCGGAAGCGGAATTTCCTTCGGCGCGCTTGCCGACGTGGTGGGTTTCGTTGTTGCTTGCGCAGATTCCTCCGACACACTTGTTCCTCCTTTAGTAGGAGTCTCGGTTCCTGAAAGTACTTGCCCCAGAAAACCGACATAATATGCGTCAAGGAGACCCGTCGCAAAACTACTATGTGGTTTCGGTATTGTTTTATCTTTTGTCTCAAACGTGGCCGTGGCCTCTTTGCCACAGTACGTGATGATTGATGCCGCTCCTCCGGGGTGTTCCGAGAGATAGCTGGTAACATTGTAGACCTTGCTGTTAATGATAAGCCAGCAGTCACTTGCGGTACTGTGAAGTAAGACCGCCGCCGCATTAAGAATACGCGGCTTTGAAACGAGGGTACCGGGAACAGTTGCAGCAGTACCCTCTTGTGGAGATGCATCCGATGCCGATACGTCCGAAGGGGTTGCGGCGGCGATATTGATAATAGCGCCACCCGAGCTTAGTGTCACGTCATACGACGCGTTACCAAAAAGAAGTCGCACCTCAAATCCTCCGCCCGCGACAAGATGTGACCCAAGAATACCCGCTTCAGGGAAACGCTCCGCAACGACAGCATGTATCTCCTCCTCGGAAAGCATTGTCGTTCCTTCACCGGGAAGAGCGGAAACGCCACGGCTGTCTCCCGCAGGTAAAATACCTTTGTCCTCACCGGAAAATCCGGTAAGGAAAATAAAGCCCACCACGGTGGTGAAAAGCAGAGCGGTAATAAGTGCAAGGCGAGCCATAAATAATATTATAACAATTTAAACTCCTCCGTATGTACGCTATAAGCGGGTATATCAAGATCGGCAAACTGTTGCTTCAGACTCTTCATCATGGGCGGCGGACCGCATACGAAAATTTCCTTTCCTGAAATACCCTTGCTTTCCTCTATAACGTTGCTGGCAGTCAGATATCCCTTTTCATCAGCGCAAAACGGTATCACGCGAAAATGCTTAAGGGTGTTCGATATCGCCGTAAGTTCATCCAAAAATGCCAGGTCGGCCTTGCTTCTTGCGGTATAGTAGAGATCAATGACGTATTCCGACGTGTCCCTCGCGGAATAGAGAATATCGCGCGCCATGCCCAAAAACGGGGCGAGTCCGCTGCCTCCCGCTATCCATATCTGTTTTTTATTTTTAGGGCGAAATGTTTTGAAGTAAACGAAGTCACCGTACGGCCCCTCTACCCTCGCTTCAGTACCCACTGAGAGTGCGGCAAGTTTTGTCGTATAGTCCCCAAGCGCTTTCACGGCAATGCGCAGTTCAGGAGTATAAGGACTTGATGAAAGAGAAAACGGATGTTTTTCATCGCCGACAATATCGTTTACAAACTGAATAAAAACAAACTGTCCGGGAAGATAGGAAAGTTTCTGGCTTCTGTCTTTGGGTTCCATGCTGATCTCAACAATATTGCTCGGGTGCGCCGCAACGGCCGTCACTACATACGCGTAGCGCTTGATAGCGATACGGCCAAGAAGCGTACGATATACATAAGCGAGAGTGCCGAGAGCAATAAGCGACATGATATAGGCGCGCAGTGGTATGCTTTGCGTGATGTCACTTTTAATAAGCACAATATGCGCGGCAGCAAGAAGAAAAGAAACGCCGAGAATCTGGTGGAGGAATTTCATGATCTCGTAGCGGAAGCGGGCGAAGAGCGTTATGAGAATAAGCACGAAAAGCAAAAGGAGAGAGTAGATGCCAAAGTCGATACTGACATCAAGACCAGGCAACAAAAAAAGAGCGGCGTTGCGGAGCGAAGAGAGCGCGTAGGTGCCAGCCAAAAAAAGTGGATGGAGCAATATGAACATAAATGCGAGTATCCCTATCGCATGGTGAATCCGATACAAACGATCCATGCCACCGAAAAGCGCTCCCAGATATTTCGTGCGAGAGGAAAGTATCATGGCAAGCGCAAACATCACAATACCGATAAGGCCCGTGAGTTGGCCGATACTCGTGAGCGTCGACGCAGAAGAAGAGAATCGGACGGAAAGAGGTTGCATCAACACCCAGAGTGCAACGGGAATAATCAATAAGACCGCGGTAATAACCCAGCCGAAGTTTTTTTGCGTTTTATAGATAAATTTTCTCAATGAGACAAATTTCATGCAATTCCTACTTCGTCTTCATAGTATCAGAAATTCCCAGCTTAGTCATAGGAATAACGAGTCTCTATCGCTTCAATACTCGTCTCTCTTTATATATGTCTTTGAATGAGAAATATGTTACAGAAAACGTGTACATGAAAACATACGATTCATTGGTAAAAACAGCAGAACATTGACAAATAGCGCAATAAAGGGTATTCTTATATTAGTATTTGGTTCTTATACAACCTATTGCATTTCAAGACAAAAAAGGAGACATGTCATGCAACACAGGCAAGAAACAGGAAGACAACCGCCGAATCTACACGACACCATGGGTGGTGAGCACGATTGTAAGTTGCTTCAATTTCCGAAGCTTCTCCTCCGTGTTACCACTAAAAGCATCGAAATGGCGAATCACGAGATGCTGCAGTTTTCGGAAAACAGACAGAAGGGCGAGTACGGCGCTTTTGGATGGGAAACGATCCTCGCCACGCAGGGAGGAGAAAGGTTTTGGAGTCAGTGGAGCTACGCACTCGCACATTCTCTTTTCAAAAAAATCAGAGAACAGTGGCATGTCACCATCGAAGATATTGAAGATGTGTACCGAGTGCGCCAGGCATTGACCCTTATATTCGGTCCGCTGTATTCCCATCACAACAACCGGATGCCAGTACTTTCCAAAAAGAAACTCGTGGTAAACATGCGTGAAATGGCGAAGATCGAAAGAGACTTTTATGAGCGCGAAGTATTTGGCTTCATGCTTGAAGTGAATCGTGACTGGTGTGTACATTTCGGGGCGGCGGTGAACAATTATTTCCCGAACAAAGACTCCTACCATCGGTATCTGGTCTTCCTTTTGGCGAAAACGCTTTTTGATAGCCTCAGCGAAGTTTGTGTCCGCCGGCAACGAACCCATGATGTTTCTGACGAGGTATTTGCCCGTTAGGCAAAAGCGCTTCTTGTGCACCCCCGATATACATCGGGGGATTTTTTTATCCTCGGCGCGATATAAAATACTTAGACAAACACTCTTATCTGTTGTAGAGTTAGCATCATTCCATGAAAACAACTACTCAAACATACGACCTTATTGTCATCGGCGGAGGACCTTCCGGCATGATGGCGGCGGGGCGCGCGGCAGAACTTGGTGCGCGCGTGCTTTTGCTGGAAAAAAACAAACATCTGGGCGAAAAGCTGAAAATAACCGGCGGAGGTCGGTGTAATATTACCAACGCCGAGTTTAATGTGAGAACGTTCCTTGAGAATTTTCCACAGTCCAAAGAATTCCTCTTCTCCCCTTTCTCAAAGTTCTCCGCAAAAGATACGTTCGTGTTCTTTGAAGAAAAAGGGTTGCCACTTGTGGTAGAAGCTCGCAAAAGAGCATTCCCTGCATCCCAAAAAGCTTTTGATGTTTTCCTTACCATGGAAAAATACATACGGGCGCATCGGGTGAAGGTGGAGAAAAACGCCCGGGTCTCTTCTCTAAAAAAGAAAGACGGAAAAATTGTTTCCGTAAAGCTCTCTGACGGAAAAGAATATTCTGCCCGCTATTTTGCGCTCGCAACGGGCGGTACGGCTGCTCCGGAAACCGGTTCCACGGGTGATGGTTTTAAAATACTCTCAAAGTTGGGACACATCATTGCCAAACCGAACCCGAATATTGTCCCTCTGAAAACAAGCGCGAAATGGGTTCACGACCTCTCTGGCACAACACTCTCCTTTATGACCGTTCGCTTCAAGCAAAATGGCAAAACCAAAATCAAGAAAACCGGAAAAATCCTCTTCACGCATTTTGGCGTCTCCGGACCATTAATACTTAACTCTTCCTACGAGGTTAGAAAACTACTCAAAGAAGGTCCGGTAGAAGCTTCTATTGATCTGTTCCCTGATACCGAAGAAAACGATCTTGACCGCAGGGTGCAAAATCTTTTTGATAAGAACAAAAATAAAAAATTGAAGAATATGTTTTCGGAACTTCTGCCAAAGGCCTTGGCTGAGACGATTGTGGGACTTCCGGAACTAGAGCTGTCCCAAAGAACGATCAACTCTATCACGAGAGAGGAGCGAAAAAAACTGGTGAAAAAAATGAAAGACCTCACGTTTCCCATTACCGGTACGCTAGGCTTTGATAAGGCGATTATTGCCGATGGCGGCGTGATATTGGAGGAGGTGGATCTTAAAAATATGACCTCAAAACTCTATCCCAACCTCTATTTACTCGGGGACACTTTAAGCATCAATCGACCTTCGGGCGGATTCTCTCTGCAGATGTGCTGGACAACCGGCTTCGTCGCAGGCACCGACGCGGGAGAAAAAGTGACCGCTCTCCTACGAGGCTGATTCGGTAGTAGAAAAAGGTATAGCTCCTCCAAGGGTGGGACGCGCAAGACGCCATACCTTTCTTCGCTACCGGGTTGACTTCTTGCGCCAGAGCGGATAGAATGGTGCAACTTGCTGAAAGGCAGGTTTTTACATAACCTTGAAAGAAAAAGTACGCATAAACAACCAAATACGAGCTCGAGAACTGCGCGTGCTTGATAGTGATGGTTCAAATCTGGGAATTATTCCTTTTGAAGAGGCGCTCAAAAAAGCACAAGCGCAAACACTTGACCTTATTGAGGTTTCTCCGAACGCTGTCCCTCCCGTTGCTAGAATCATGGATTACGGGAAGTTCCAGTACGAGGAGAATAAAAAGCAGAAGGAAGCAAAATCAAAATCACATATAACGGAGACCAAAACGCTACAGATAAAGATTGGAACCGGTGAACATGACCTTGAGCTCAAGGCAAAAAATGCCTCAAAATGGCTTCGTGAAGGACACAGGATCAAGTTGGATCTCTTCCTTGCCGGGCGGGCAAAGTATATGAAGCCGGAATTTCTGAAAGAGCGTATGGACAGGGTTTTAGTGCTCATTACCGAAGAATACAAGATTGCGGACGGCCCGAGAAAAAGCACCAAGGGACTAACGATTATTTTGGAACGAGCAGGTAAAAAGCAGTAGTACGAAGGGTAGTTTCTATTAACCATGAAAACAAACAAATCATTTTCAAAAAGAATAAAGAGGACGGGAACGGGAAAGCTTCTTGCTCGTAAACCAGGTTTTGGCCATTTTAATGCCAAGCAATCAAGAACAAAACAACTTAAAGGAAGAAAAGGGGTTTCTTTTATCATAAGCAACAAGGATAAGAGTCGATTTTTACCAAATTATTAAAGAGCGTCTCTCTTAAGACTCATACTCTTCCCTTCCGAGAAGAGCATTCATTAAAGAGAGGATAAACATAAAACATGACCAGAGTTAAAAGAGGTACCACGTCGCTGAAGCGGAGACATAATGTCTTAAAGGCTACTAAGGGATATCGTATCGGCAGGAGTAAGAAAGAACGTCTGGCAAGAGAAGCCATCGCTCACGCCGGAGTCCACGCTTTCAATCACCGAAGAGATAAAAAAGGTGATTTTAGACGCATCTGGCAGATAAAAATAAATGCGGCAGTGAAGCCCCTGGGTTTTTCGTACAGCGCGTTCATGAATACGCTCAAGAAAAAAGGTATCGGACTCGATAGAAAAGTATTGGCGGACATCGCGGAGAATAATCCGGAGGTATTTGAACGAATGGTGAAGAATATAGCCTAAAGAAAAATCCGCCCTTCGGCGGATTTTTCTTTAGGCTACCACACTATACAAAGTCCAATGAATATGTTATTAATATAAACAGTGTTCTTGTTCTAATGGCTTGGGTCTTTGGGCGGTGCAAACGGGTATCCACGAGTTTTTGGTGCTCTCCCTCATCAATCACTCGTCCGCATGCAATTGCCGCCACCTCCTGTTGTGATCATCCGCCAGTCGGATAGATCGCGCAGGAGATTTTTTCTGCCCTTTATGCCTGATATAATGTAAATATCAAGAAGAGAGCGTTTTAAGGATTCGCGGTATCTTTTTAAAATCCTCCATGAGAATTCCCCTCATACCCCCGTTATATAATGCGGCGGCAGGGTGATATTGCGGCAGAACATTAAACGTTTTGCCTGATGTGGGACTTTTAAGCCGAAATAATTTCCCGTGTACTACGCTTATTTTCTTATCGGCGGGAATAAAGCGATGCATGGCATGCCGGCCAAGCGTGATCAATATCTTTGGATTAATAATTTCAAGCTGGCGCCAGAGATAACTTTCCGTGCATACGCGCACTTCATCCGGCTCCGGATCCCGGTTCCCGGGAGGGCGGCATTTTACGATATTAGTAATGAAAACAGAATCTCGCTTTAAACCAATCTCAGCAAGCATTTCATCCAATAATTTCCCTGCCGCCCCTACAAAAGGTTTCCCTCTCTTATCTTCCTCTTTACCCGGTCCTTCTCCGATAAAAACAATACCGCTCTCCGCGCTGCCTTCACCCGGCACCGCGTGTAATCGCCCCAAAAAGAGCGGGCATTTTTCACAACCTCGTATTTCGTTTGCTATATCAAGAAGAGAGGCGTCAATATTGTGTTTTGAGACTCCCTCTTTCATGGCAGTCTAGAGTACGTTATTTCGGCCGTGATTGTCTCTGTCTTCCACTTTGTCTTTCTTCACCAACTCAATGACCTTTTCTACTAATCGTTTAGGGTCTGAATCAAAGACTATCTTGTCATTTGCTCGTCTCCCTTTTTCAATGATGGTTTTCAAAACTTCATCCGTCTCCCATTCCCCGTTCAAGATTCCGATCGGCTTACCATCTTCAAACGCAATAGTAAATTCATTAATGGTCCCAATCCTCCCGCATCCCACAAACACCGCGTCGGACGAGCGCGTCAAAAGAAGGTTTCTACCGGAATATCCAAATCCCGTATAAATGATGAGGTCTAAATAATCAAGAGGAAGACGGTATACTTCCGAATGCTCTCTTTCACTTGAAGCCGGTGAGATTCCAACCGAAAGACCACCTTCTTCTTTAGCGCCCATTGTCGACCACATCGGGAAACCGGTTGTGGCGCCTGTTACCAAAATACCTCCTTGGCGGACGATTTCACGTCCTAATTCTTTCGCTTTTTCAAGCGCGTCGGGTCCGCAATGACCGGTCTCCGCGGCCCCTGAAACACATAGTTTTATTTTGAGATGTGGATGCTTTTGTTCATTCATATGTATGATTATATACCATTCGCTATGTATTCCAATTAGTGCCAATAATCTTTAGAGATTAATTTCTATGGATTCGTCTTTTTGGGGTACTGTCGCATTGATTCCCAAGTAATCGCGCAGACGCTGCGCGAGGAACATTTCCGCTTTTGGTTCACCCATGACAACAAAGACTCGTTCAATCCCATCATGAGCGGTACGAACAAAATCAACCAAAGCATCCGAGTCCTTGTGTGCCGAATATCCCCTGATCTTTGCGATACGCGCCTCTACCGGCACGGAATCTCCCATGATCGTAACATTTTTCGCCCCCTCTTCCAGAGCTCTTCCCATTGTCCCAACCGACTGATATCCGATAAGCAAGATAGTGCTTTTGCTATCCGGGAGGTAGTGCTTTTCGTGATGAATAATGCGTCCGCCGTTTGACATGCCAGATCCGGCAATAATGACTTTCGGGTTAGGGATCTCCTTGATCGCCTTTGATTCTTCTGTTTCCATCGTAAATTTTAAACGAGGAAAATTGAATATATCATCTCCACTTTTTATCACGTCATTAGCATTATGGTTGAAATTGCCGTTACTGTTTTTATATATACGCGTTACTTTGATAGCAAGCGGTGAATCCACAAAGACCGGTACTGCGGGGATTCTGCCATGTTCCACCAAGTCATTGATCTCAAAGAGAAGTTCTTGAGTACGCTCCAAGGAGAAAGCGGGCACCACAAGCGCCCCTCCTTTCTTGATGGTGTCTTCAATAACATCCTCAAGCATTTGTTTTCTGTCCGCACGTGATTCATGGTTCCTGTCCCCATACACACTTTCCATGACCACATACTGCACAGCGCCGAGCGGCTCCGTGTCGCGAAGCAGTGGTGCGGGAGAATTGCCGAGATCTCCCGTAAACACGAGGGTCCGTCCGGCGCGCATAAATACCACCTGCGCAGAACCCAAGATATGTCCTGCGTCTTTCAGCGTTACCTGGAAGCCTCCCTTGAGATTTATCGGGGTGTGATGATAGGGCACACTCTGCCATAAATTCATGGTTTTTTCTACATCTTCTCGATCGTATATGGGAGGCAGGCGGTCTGCCGCTGCTTCTTTCCCTAAAATACCCATACTGTCAGTGAGCATGAGTTCTCCAATTTCTTTCGTTTCAGGCGTAGAGTAAATAACACCACGAAACCCATCGCGTACCAATTTGGGAATACGCCCGATATGGTCAATATGCGCATGCGTAACAAAAAGAACGTCAATGGATGCGGGGTCATAGGGAAACGGTTCACGGTTGGTATCCTCGCCAAATTTACGCCCCTGAAAGAAACCGCAGTCCACTAATATTTTCGCGCCGCTCTCTTTGTCTTCAAGTAAAAAATTGGCACCCGTCACTGCTCCTGCTCCCCCGTGAAATGTCAGTTTTGATGTATGTTTCATATTTTATACGCTCACTCTTTTTTTACTCTCCTGTAATACCCTGATTGGAATATACCGGAGACCATCGTGCTCTTGCCACATAGAACGATGCGCAGAGCGCCCCTAGGGTATCCATTCCCAGATCCATCATCGTGTCCATTAAATCATTCTGTTGAAATACAATGAACGTATCCAAACTAAATTCAAATAACTCCCACAACAATCCGACCAAAAAAGTGCCGCCGAGCGCCATCATGTATACATAACTCTTTGGTATGGAACGGGGTACTTTTGTCTTTCCTGAAAAAAAATAGATCCAGAGCACCATACCGCCAACCCAGAGCCCTGCCAAGAAATGCATCATGATATCGTACCACCAGTAACTCCAGTACCAAAAAAAATACAGCGCCAACATTTGTAAGGCTGCAACTACATACAAGAGGAATGAAAGCGATATGAAAAGTTTCTTCTTGATCATCTGTGGGCATTATTGCCTAGCGAGTGAGTGGAGTAAAAAAGTTTCTCTTTATTCACTCCCGAACGAGCGACGGCAACAAAGGGTTTAATGCCCTTTATTATACCAGAAAAGAGCGGCTTGGCACTATCCCAGGACAAAAAAATCCCAGCGCATTACTGGGAATCTTTTTCGGGGTTACTCGGTTCTTACCTAGCATAATGCTAGGGGGGTGTTCTGATTACTATACCAATGGAATAGTAACACATCGAACTCCCGGAAAATATTATTTGACCTAGATAATACCTCGAGTAACCCTGTGCCTATTGTAACTCCTCTAAAAACAGAAAAGCAACATTGACTCTGGTGTAGGGTTGTTTTTTAATGTTCTGTTTGAGAGATATCCCTTTATTCTTCACCTAGTTCGTCGGAATGCACAAAATCAAAATCATTCCTCTTGTAGTCAAAAAGCTCGTCGCGGGTAAAAAATCGCTTAATCTCTTCCGCAGCCGCTTCGAGGGAGTCCGATGCATGCACAATGTTTGACTGTCCACTTAACGCAAAATCACCGCGAATACTCCCTGCATCGGCTTCATATCCTCGAGTTGGACCGACAATAAGACGTGTCGCTCCGATCGCGTTGATACCCGAAAGTACCACCACTACCACAGGAGATGCTTTCATGAATTTTTTTAATCCCGCAAAGAATGGTTTTTCTTTGTGGTGGGCATAATGCTCATCCACAAGGACGTCTGCAAGTTGCATCATCTTAAGTCCGACGATTTTTAACCCTTTTCGCTCAAAGCGATGGATGATCTCCCCCAATAGATTTCTCTGGAGGGCATCGGGTTTCATGATAATGAGTGTTTGTTCTTCTTTTGCGTGTGCCATATAAATACCTTGCTAGTTATTATGGTAAATAGTAGTTGGCTTATCATACCAACCTTGAACCGACAAATCAACCCGGCACGAGAGCGCGATCTTACGCACTTTTCCGATATTTCACAACGATTTCCGCTTCCACTTCCGCCCGATCCCGGCCATACCGGTTATATGAAAGCTCCTTCATGCTCTCGATAATTGATCGGTCTCCTTTTGTGGGCGCCTGTGTCTCCACGCTAAACGGCTTCCCTGGGCGACCGTTCACCAAGAGCTTCAAGTACGCGTTGTAATTGTCCAGATTCATGATATCCGACGGGGTGAAAACCGGTTCAAATTGGCTCTTCAAATATTCAGCATCTTGCGCTCCGACACGAAATACCGCGAGAGAACCGACATTGCCGAACACGGCGTCTTTGGTGCGGTCATCAAGCTGAGCGATAAATTGATGCGCGAGATTGAGAGAAAGCCCATACTTGCGCGCCTCGGACAAAATGGTCGCGATAGAATCGGTCGTGATATTTTGGAACTCATCTATATACAGGTAGAAATCGGGGAGCTTCCCTGTTCCCACCGCGTCAACGCGGGAGAGCGCAGCCATGAGAATTTTTCCAACGAGAATAAGCCCGATCAGATGCGCATTGATGTCTCCCAAGCGGCCCTTGGAAAGATTGACGAGAAGAATTTTGCGCTCATCCATGACCTTTCTGAAGTTGAACGCCGAAGTACTCTGCGCAACAATCGGCCGCATAATCTCGTTTGCCAAAAATACGTCGAACTTGCTCGTGATATACGGCACCACGTTCACAAGAGCGGACTCGCCGCCAGCCTTCCCGGCGATATCGCGCCAAAACTGGAGAACGACCGGATTTTTGCATCGAGATAATTTAAACTCACGAAATGCTGTGTCCGAAAGAACGCGCGAAACGTCCAGGAGCGTGTTTCCTGATTCCGGATCATCAATCACGAGAAGCGTCGCGTTGCGGAAATACTGCTCAAACATCGGCCCGCCGGCAACTTTCATATCAAACAATTTATTGAAAATAGATAACAGCTCGTCAACCACGAATGTCTTCTGCTCCGGATAGCGCGTATCGTACTCAAGCATGTTGAGTCCCATGGGACGCTCGGTGTATGATGGATCAAAATAGATAACATCTTCTCGGCGCTCTTTTGGGATACTCGCGAGCACATCCACAATATCGGTTCCGTGCGGGTCAATCATACACACTCCTTCACCGCGTGCGATATCCTGTATGATCATGTTCTTAAGAAGCGTTGTCTTACCCGTACCGGTCTGTCCGATCGTATAGAAATGACGTAATCTGTCCTCTTTCTTCATATAGACCTCGGTTGTGACACCATGATAGGTGTTGATTCCGAGAAGCGTTCCTTCTTTGGGCAGGTCAAGCGGCGCGGGAGCACTCTGAGCCTTGGTTTGACGCAATCCCGGAGCATGTGTCTCCTTCACGGGGAAATGCAGAATTGTTGCCAATTCCTTTAGATTAAGAGGGAAACTTTCTTCGTCCACAAAAGTACGGTAAGAAAATTCTTGGAACACTCTCAAAAGCTTCTTGCCTTTTATCTCAGAAAATGAAACGCTGCTCCCTTGCGTGTTCCCAAACTGGTGAAATGCCGACTCTATATCATTCAATATTTCACGAGCGCGCGGCTCCTTCTCTGCGGACGCAATGATCCTTATGTTGGTATTAAAAATAGTACTGCTGATCTTTTGTGTGATCCCTGAGATAGCCGCTTCACCAACACCGGGCAAGCCCCTGCTTGCGTCATCTTTGCCGCTACGCGTGCCGGAAGCAAAAAGTAATTCTCCCACAGCTTCCGTAAGTCCTTCCGTGAAAGTTCCCTGAACATTGATCGCCTTTTTGACAGGCACCCCTTTGCGTATCTTATCAAGCACCAGTCCATATTGCTTGATGAAATGATCCCCTGCCGGTGAAATGACTATCTGTAATGCCGCTCCTTCGCCTTTGTTCTGTAATTTTGAAAAGGCGCTGAGTATGGTGTTGAGGGGGTCATGCTCAAACTGGTCGTATGTCTTGATGGGGAATAAGGGACTCTCTGAAGCAAAAGCAAGAGAACCCACCGATGCGCCATCTTCATTGAACACATTGTAATCATCTGTCACTAAAGAGAGCTTGGCGTGAGGGAATATGGCGTGAAGATGTTTTTCCAACAAGCTCTCTTTTCCAGTCGGCACTGCAACATAAAACACCACTTCGTTGCCGATGTTTGAGTTTGCTATTTCAAGAGTAAAATTATTTCTACCGGGAAGATTATCTTTCCCGTCAGAAATAGACAGCATGCCCGCGTAAAATTGCTCCATGACGGCTATCATTTCCCTAAATGTCTTCTCGCGGTTATCATTCTGTACTGTATCGGAAACCGCAATCTCGTAGAGCTTCATATGAAGCGCTTTGAATAGCTGGCTTCCTTTCTTGAGACCGGAGAGCTCGGAATCGTGATGTATATACTGCACCAAAAACCGATGAAAATCATCGGTTATATGAGGACTATCCATTTTTTCCAGCACAGAAAGCGTATTCTTAAGCCCACGCTCCTGCAATATGCCGAGCAATTCTTCCATTGTCCCGTCATGTTCCTCGGGAGAGAGTTCAAGAACGATCTTTTCAACCTCACGCTCTTTGGCGCGATATGGTTCTTCAAGAATCTCTTCCGGTTCCCTTGCTTGGTACTCCCCGATTGTTTCCCGCGCAAGGCGTTCGCGCTCCGGGGTAGTAAGCATGGGTTCGCGGGAACGCTCTTTTTCTTTGAGTCTCTCACGCAAAAAAAGTATTTCCTCGGTGGGATTTTTGAACTTGGGTGCTTCTGTGAATCGGATACCTTCCATTACCACCCATTATATACCAATTAAAGCTCCGTTAAAATCTCTGCTGCTCCTTCGGTTATGAGAATGGTATGTTCAAAGTGCGCGCTTCGTTTGTCATCTGCTGTTTTGAATGTGTAGCCATCGTCGTCCAGATACACTTCTTTGCTCCCTTCGTTTAACATGGGTTCAAGCGCGAGCACCTGTCCCGGTTTTAATATCGGTCCGGTCCCCTTTCGTCCGACATTGGGAATATAGGGGTCTTCGTGCACCTTGTGCCCCACACCATGCCCACCAAGGACTTCAATCACTCCGTAACCGTAAGGTTTAACGAATGTTTCAATCGCGTGCCCGATGTCTCCCACTCGTGCCCCGCCGCGCGCGGCGGCAATGCCGACCGCAAGCGCTTCACGGGTTATATTAATAAGTTTTTTCGCTGTCTCGTCTACCGTGTCGACACCCACAGTGACCGCCATGTCGGTCACCAAACCTTTGTGTGTGATACCAAGATCAAGACCGACGATGTCACCTTCTTTGAGTACTCGCGATCCGGGTATACCATGCACCACTTCATTGTTTACTGAAACACAAAGCGAGCGAGGGTATGGGAAACGCGCCCCTGCCGGCTTATAATGCAGAAAAGCTGGAGTATCTCCGAGCTGTCGTATCAAACGTTCGGCAATCTGGTCAAGCAGGAGAGTGGTAATACCGGGACGTACTGATTGCGCCACTTCACGCAAGACAGAGGCAAGCCGTTTGCCTCCTTCTCGTAATAATGCGATCTCCGCCTCTGTGTAAATAGTATTCATTGTCTCAATCACTCTTTGGTCACATGGCTAATAATTTCTTGATGGACATCTTCCACATCTTGTATGCCGGATATTTCAATGAAGACATAGTTGGGATTTTGTTTGAAATAATTGATTACGGGGATAACTTCTTTTTCAAACCAATCAAGTCGTCTGTTGATGTACGCGTCCGTGTCGTCTTTTCTCCCGCGTCCTTTCATGAGCGCAAATGCATGCTCGCGCGGCACATCAAGATAGAAAACGACCGGGCGCTCCCGCTTATAAAAACGCAGTGCCGAATCAAGCACGCGTGATTCGTCAAGATGGCGCGCGAGCCCATCAAGTACGAGGTGTTCTTCACCGGTAAAATTTTTAATCAGATGATCCGCCCATGTCCAAATGGGAAGAAATTCCGGCAACAGCTCCCCTTTTTCAATCGTTTCTTTGGTCAACTTGTTCGTAAAACCGTCTCCTTCCATGAATTCACGGAATTTATATCCGGTTTCAATATAAAGTACTTTGCGTGTCTTCCTTTCTTCTAAATATTTAATAAGGAGACGCGCCTGAGTCCCTTTCCCTGACCCAGAACGGCCAAAGAATATAAAAGTTTGGGGCTGTTCCATATTTTGTCAGTATACCGTATTTTACTTGAAAGTATAGAGCAAAAAACGCACCGATATTATCGGTGCGTTTTTATAGAAATGAAAGGGCACTATTAATACTCCCGAAGAGACACCTGTGCATCAATCTTCTTCACGAGATCCAACACCACCGAGACTGCGATCAAGAGGGCGGTTCCACCGATTGCAAGCGCTGTGATACCCGTAATCGCCTGCACGGTGAGGGGTAGCACGGCAATCAGCCCGAGGAAGAACGCGCCTACGAACGTAATACGGGTCAATATTTTCCCGATGTAAAGTTCAGTCGATTTGCCGGGTCGTACGCCGGGGATGAATGCTCCGCTTTTTTGGAGGTTTGTGGCGATGGACTCCGGATCAAACGTAACGGCAGTATAAAAATAGGTAAAGAGAAACACTAACAAAAAGTAGAATGTAGAGTAAAACCATCCGTTATTAAGAAAGGCAAGTACTGCATTGGAGACAGTCTGCACTATAGTACTATCAATATTGGCAATAAAATTAACGATCATTTGCGGCAAGAGTAAGATAGAGAGTGCAAAAATAATCGGAATGACTCCCGCCTGATTTACTCGAAGTGGTAAATATGTTGAGACACCGCCATATACCTTCATGCCACGCACCCGTTTCGCATACGTTATCGGTATTGGCCGCTCCGCCTCGGTAATAATGACTACGCCAGCAATAATAGCAACCGCTGCAACCAAAAACCCGAGATAAAGCGGTATCTGTGAGATATCAAATGAAAAGACAAGTTGGCTGACGGTCGTCGGGATAGCTGCAACGATACCCGCAAAGATGATTATAGATATGCCATTTCCTATACCAAACTCGGAAATAAGCTCCCCGATCCACATAAGAAGCAGTGAGCCTGCAGTTACAATGATGATGTTCTCAATACGGTCAAACATGGTAAGCGACCCTAAGATCCCTTGTCGCTCCAATATCAAAAGCAGGCCAAACCCCTGAATGACGGCCAACGGTACCGACAAAAAGCGCGAATATTGAGAAAACTTTTTCTTCCCCGCTTCTCCCTCCTCGTGGTAGAGAGCTTTCAATCTTTCAGACATGATTGTCATCAACTGCATAATGATGGACGCGGTAATGTATGGCGCCACACCAAGCATAACAATAGAGAGATTAGAGAGACCTCCTCCGGAGAAAATATTCAAAAGCCCTAAGAACTGGTTATTCGCAAGGAATTCCTGAAGGCGCGCCACGTCAATGCCCGGAATTGGTATTGACGCAAGCGCACGAAACACCACAAGGGCGGCAAAGATAAACAAGATCCTGTTGCGCAAGCTCTTGTCCCTAAAAATAAGTTTTATCTTCGTCCAGAAATTTTGCATATGTTTTTATTCTATATTGCCTCCCGACTTTTCAATTTTTTCTTTTGCGCTGGAAGAAAAAAGGCAGCCGCTCACAGCAATTTTCTTCGTGAATGTGCCGTTACCTAAGAGTTTGATTTGGGGGATCTTTCCTTTCTTTTCTTTCACGATACCCTTTTGTACCAATACGGCAGGAGTTACCGATTCACCGTTCCCAAAGTACCCTTCAAGATCCCCCACATTTACCACCACCGGCTTGTTTTGGATAGAAGCAAAGCGGTATCCTCGTAGCTTTGGCAATTTCTTGATGATATCGCGCATTTCCGGACGCATTTTCCTTCCGGCGCGCGATTTTTGGCCTTTCGTACCTCGTCCGGAAGTCTTGCCACGCTTGCCGCCACGGCCCACGCGCCGGCTTTTCTTGTTTGGTATATTTCGTTGTAATTGATGAATTTGCATAACGGAAATTTTATACTTTAAAAACTTGGAGGGCTTTCAGAGCCGCGCGTGCGTTGTTGAGTTTGTTTTTGCTTCGCGAAAAGATCTTTGCGCCAATGTCCTTGGCACCCAAAAGATCAAGCACGGTTCGCACGGAACTTCCCGCAACAATACCGCGACCCGGGGCAGGTGCCATCATTAATCGCGCGCTAGAGAGTTTTACTTCCACTTCGTGCGGTATGGACATATCCTTGGTCAGCTTCACCTTTATCATATTCTTCTTTGCATTTTTGAATGCTTTTTCAATCGCAAGCGAAGTGTCTCCCGCTTTTCCTGTGCCTATACCAACACGACCCTTTCGGTCTCCGGCGACAACAGCAACACTGAAGCTGAATCTCCTTCCTCCTGTAACTACACGCGCTACGCGCCGGATATCAATGATCTTCTGGTCAAATTCAGGTTTCACTCGTTCGGTTCGCGGCCCCCGTCTTTGTCTCCCGCCACCGCCTCCACCTGGTCTGCTGCCACTTTTGCGAAACGGGGTTCTTCCTGCCGCTTTTCTCTCACCCGACACACTCATGCTTGATGCAGGAGAAGGAATCGCGCTGGGAGCGCTTTGCTTGCTGTCTGTTTCTGTATTTATTTGTGCTTTTTCTTCTACCATATATTTATACTAGTATCCAAAATTAAAACTTAAGACCTCCTTCGCGTGCTCCCTCAGCTAATGCTTTTACGCGTCCGGTAAAAATAAATCCTCCGCGATCAAATACCACCTTGGCTATCTTTTTTGCCTGTGCGTTCTTTGCCAACTCGCGTCCGGCTTCTCTTGCGCGCTCTGTCTTTGTTTTTCCTTTTACTTCCTTATCCGAAGAGGCGACAAGCGTGTTGCCTTTGTCGTCGTCTATGATCTGCGCGTATAGGTATTTATTTGACTTAAACACCGAAAGGCGAGGTATGGCTTTCGTGCCCACCACCTTGGCGCGGATGCGCTTGTGACGCCGTATTCGTTTTTGTGTTTTAATATTTTTCATCTTTTTGTTTTTGTCACACCATTAAGTGGACTTTTTACCCTGTTTTCTCCTCACTACTTCTTCGGCGTAGCGAATGCCTTTCCCTTTATACGGTTCCGGTTTTTTGAGCGCCCTGACCTTTGCGGTAAACTGCCCTACTTGCTCCTTATCAATACCTGAAATGGTAATGGTGTTCTTCTCAGTGGTGACATTTAATCCTTCGGGTATGGAAACTTTTATCGGGTGGGAAAAACCAAGCGCAAAATTCAAATCCTTTCCTTTCAACTCAACCTTAAACCCAATTCCTTCTATAGAAAGCTTTTTTTCGTAGGGTGTATTGACTCCTTTTATCATATTTATCAAATGAGACGCGTACGTACCCCAGAGTGCGACAATATCAGACGAGGTCTCTTTCGGTAAAAGCTTGATCTCTTTTCCTTCGATTGTGATGTCAATCATGTCTTTAAATTCCCGCTTTAATTCGCCGAGTGGCCCCTTTACCACAATAAGACCGTCACTTTTGGTGACTTCTGTTTTCTCCGGAATCGTAATGATTTGTTTTCCTACTCGGCTCATGTAAATTTTATTCGTGAATTACTTATACTTACGATTACCATATCTGAAACAACGCTTCGCCGCCAACGTGCTCTTTTCGCGCCTCTTTGTCGGTCATGATACCCTTTGGGGTGGAAAGTACGAGCAATCCATATCCGTGACGCACCGGCTTGATATCACCTACTCCCATGTACACACGACGAGACGGTTTTGAAACGCGCGCCACATCGGCAATGCGCGGCTTTTTGTTGCTATAGGCAATACTTACTTCAATAACCTTCTTTGCCTTTTTCCCTTTCTTGCTGACTGATCCGACATATCCCTCTTTCTGCAAAAGACTCGCAATCTCAAACTTTAATTGGGAATAGGGAATAATCGTGGACGGCAGTCCCGTATTCCCCGCATTCTTAATGCGCACCAATAAATCTGCAATAGGGTCTGTTACCATGATGATTTCTTGATTCCCGGAATCTTTCCCTCATTGGCAAGCTCCCGAAAACAAATGCGGCAAAGATCAAAATCACGCATATATCCGCGCTTTCTTCCACAGCGGAAACAACGGCGTACCTCACGGGTACTGTATTTTGGTTTCTTCTGTGATCGCGCAATGACTGATGTTTTGGCCATACAAAAAATTAATTATGCGTTTATGTTTCAAAACGCCGAGACAGTTTCCTGCCAATGTCACACTTTTATTCTTCTGTGCCCCCTAAAGGTGGTTCAGAAGGAGAAAAGCGGATTGAGCGGGTACTTATCAAACAAAAAAGCTCATGCGAGCTTGGATTACATACTATCAGACCATGAGATATTGTCAAACCCCGTAGTAGAATTTAGCATGTCGCCTTATGGCGGGTTTTTAACTACTTCTCTTCTCTCTTCTTGAAAGGAATACCAATATGCTCAAAGAATGCTTCTGCTTCTTTCTTGTCATGTATGTTTGAAACTACGGTAATCGCCATACCAAACACATCCTTAAGCTCTTCGTCGGAAGTTTCCGGGAAGATGGTGTGTTCTTTAATGCCGATCGTAAGATTCCCCATCTCATCAATGACCCCCCTTTCAATACCCTTGAAGTCGCGAGTTCTCGGAATAGCAATATTAATAAGCTTATCCAAGAATGCATGCATGCGTGCTCCGCGCAACGTCACCGTATAGCCGATTGTATCTCCTTGGCGCACCTTAAACGTCGCGATGGACTTTTTGGCACCTCTTGGGGACGGCTTTTGTCCGGTGATTTTTGCCAATCGGTCGGGAATAAGCCCGATCTTATTCTTATCCTTGGTTGATCCAATACCCGTATTTACCACCACCTTGATGATTTTAGGCGATTGCATCGTATTAACATACCCAAACACACCTTTTAGTGCGTCAAATGCTTTTAATTGTTTTTCTTTTATCGTTTCCATGATATTGCTTTACCTATCTCCATTTTTACAGTATTGAGCCACTCTTCTTGGTAACCCTCAATTTCTTTTTTCCGTCCATCTTTACTCCAATTCGTGTCGGCTTCCCTGTCTTTGGGTCCTTGAGGTTTACGTTTGAAACATGCATCGGTGCCGCAAAATCCACAATCTGTCCTTTCTGTCCTTGGCGACGCGCACGCTGGTGCTTTTTCTTGAGGTTTATGCCTTCCACGATCACCTGCATGCGCACAGGAAAAGAACGGACGACTTTCCCTTCCTTGCCCTTGTCTTTGCCTGTCACTATTACCACAGTGTCTCCCTTTTTAATATTCATGATATTTATATGACCTCTGGTGCCAAAGAAACAATCTTTTGATATCCCAATTCGCCGATCTCTCGGGGAATCGGACCAAAGATTCTTCCGGCTACCGGCTCTTTTTTACCCTTTTCCAATATAACAACCGCGTTTTCATTAAAACTAATATACGATCCATCCTTTCTTCGAAACGGTTTCACTTGGCGTACCACTACCGCTTGCACCACGTCTTTCTGTTTGACTGTCTTGCGCGGCTCTGCAACCCTCACCGAAAGTACCACGATATCACCAATGCGTGCATAGCGTCTTTTTGAGCCTCCGAGTATCTTGAACACGTTCCCGACTTTACCGCCGGAATTATCAGCTATTTTTACTTGGGTGAGTGCTTGTATCATGATTATTAGTTGGTAGTTTAGTGAGCAAGGTGAGAAAATATCTTACCATTACTCGGTAACTATCACTTGAAATGACTTATCTTTTGAGAACGGTTTGCATTCCTCAATGGTTACTTTGTCACCGATCTTGCATTTGTTCTCTGCGTCGTGCGCTTTATATTTCTTGCTTACCTTCTGATATTTCCCGTATTTGGGATGCTTCACGAAACGGTCAACCAAAACAACGATGGTTTTATCCATTTTATCTGATACTACGCTACCGCGTAATTTCTTTGGTGTTTTTTTGATTGTTTGGTCCATATAAAAATTAAAAGTTGACCGTTATTTTGAAGCCTCGCCTTGCTCCGCAGTAGCACTTCGCTTCTTTATTTCGGTCAAAATAGAGGCGACGCTTTTCCTGAGATTTCTTCCTTCTCTCATATTTTTGATCTTACTACCTGAAATCCCGAATCGGAAAGCACGAAGAGCTTCTCTTTTCTCTCGCAGTTCCTTTTGGAGCTCTTTTTCTGATTTATTATGCATAGTTATCTAAAGATACGCTTAATGATATTACTTATCTTTA
>JANLHH010000163.1 GCA_024654605.1 Patescibacteria group bacterium
CTCGGCGCGTTTTTCTCCCGTCGCGGAACCGATACCCATAAGCGCCGAACCGGTATTTTCCATCACTGCTCTGATATCCGCAAAGTCAACATTGATGATGCCGGGCGTAGTAATGAGGTCTGAAATACCTTCCACTGCTTGGCGTAATACGTCATCACATATGGCGAATGCGTCTTTCGCGCTCGTGTTCTTGTCAATAGTCGCCAGGAGTCTGTCATTGGGTATGATGATGAGCGCGTCAACCTCATCTCGGAGTTCTTGAATGCCGTCATTGGCGATTCGCATACGCTGGAGTCCTTCAAAAGAGAATGGTTTGGTCACAATACCGACGGTCAGCGCGCCTGATTCTTTCGCAACTCGTGCTACAACTGGTGCGGCTCCCGTGCCGGTACCTCCGCCCATACCACCGGCGATGAAGATCATGTCAGCTCCTTGCACGGCGCTCTGGATCTCTTCTTTTGTTTCTTCGGCTGCTCGCTTGCCGATATCGGGATTCATACCTGAACCCAAACCTCGAGTGAGATTTTTTCCGATGTGTATTTTTTTCTTTGCGAGAGAATGATGGAGGTCTTGCGAATCAGTATTCATCGCGACAAAATCAACACCCTTTACCCCAGATTTGATCATGTGGTTGATGGCATTTTTTCCCGAACCGCCAATACCTATGACTTTGATGCGCGCGAATGTTTCAATTTCTGGATTTATTTTTGGCATGATTTGCTTGGTGGATTATCTTGTTATGTATTAGGTCGTCTGCCGTACGATGAAAGAGGGAATGGGGAGGAAAAACTGCATACCCGTCTAGTCCTCAATGTTCTCCATAATACCAGAAAGAGAACAAAAAAAGAAACCCTTGACCTTTCGGTTAGTTTGTCATCTTGTGTGTGCGTGAATACTAGAGCACTTTAAATTAAAACAGGGCGTTTTAGCTCGGTGCTGTTACGGGAGGAATTGTTTTATCCACGACACCAAATTTCCTTTTGTGCGGCGTGCCAGTTTGATTCCAACCCCCTCTTCTCCTTCATTGTCTATTCCCATAATGCAAAGACCATAGACCACCGACCAATTTGAGTCAACGATCTGATGGTTGGTGTTTTTCGCAAAATCAGGCTGGGCGACTTGAGAGGGAAGTCGCAAGGACATCTTCGCAAGCTCTTCAATCAAAGGAATCGCGGAAGTTCCTCCCGTGATGATAATACCTGCGGGCAGGAGGCCGTTTTTTCCGATCTTTTTTAAATGCGAATCAATGATCTCAAAAATATCAGAGAGTCGGGCTTCAATGATGTCATCCAGTTTCTTTTTTGAGTATATTTTCATTCCGGAACCGCGTTTGGCTTCTTCCGCTTCCTCCAATGGAATTTTTAGGCCAAGCGCTATGTCATTGGTAATCTCTGACCCGCCGATAGGAAACACTTTGAGAGAGATGGGAATATTATTTTCAAAGACCACCAATGAGAGCGTTTCGGCGCCGATATTGGCAAGCACACAACCTGCCGTTTTTTGTCGTTTGGTGAGCGTGACAAAACCCGCCGCGATAGGGGAAGCCATAATATCTTCCACTCGCACTCCAATGTCTTCCACGGCATGTATGAAATCATCCAGATGCTGATGCAGACAGGTGATGAACAATGTTTTCACTTCAAGTCGTGAACCTTTCAGGCCGGCAGGTTTACCCATCACCTCTTCTCCATCCAGTTTAAAACTAATAGGGATGGGGTGAATAATCTGTTTGTTTGCCGACTGGGCGATACTCGCCTCTGAGGCTTCAAGCGCTTTTTTTACGTCTATTTCGGTAACCTCGTTGTCGGCGCGTGATACAAAAACGGAACCGGTGCCGATGGCTGATTCAAGACTTAATCCGCCGATGGCAATAAACGCTTTTTTAATTTTCATTCCGGCAGATTTCTCTGCTTGCGCCACTGCGTCACGGATACTCTCGGTTACTTCATCCATGTTCACGATGTATCCGTGACGCAGTCCTTTTGATTCTGCGATACCGCTTCCAATAATAGTGGGCATCGTGCTTTCTTCCGTGTATTCCGCCACTACTACACGAATGTTTGAGCTTCCGATATCTATGCCTGTTGATATGTTTCGTCGCGCCATA
>JANLHH010000004.1 GCA_024654605.1 Patescibacteria group bacterium
GCTTTTGTATTCAGGCATCAAGGAAACACAGTGGGAACGCATGGCAAAAGAAGCGATTGAAGCGGTTGGACTCAGTCACCGTACGGATTATGAAACGAGTCAGCTCTCCGGTGGTGAACGTCAGCGAGTGGCCATCGCGAGAGCTTTGGTGAATAATCCCAGTGTTATTTTTGCCGATGAACCGACAGGGAACTTGGATTCAAAATCAGGAGGACAAGTGATGGATATCATCCAAGCTTTGCATCAAAAAGGTCACACCATCATTCTTATTACGCACGAAACATATACGGCAGAATACGCGGAACGGATCATTCACCTGAAAGACGGCCGCATTGAAAGCGATCAAAAGGTCCTCGGGCGTCGTCAAGGGTCTCTCATAAAATAGCGAATATGATCTTATTGCATATCATAAAAACATCTCTCACGGCGCTTAAGGTAAACAAGGTGCGCTCGAGCCTCACGATCCTCGGCATCGTGATCGGTGTCACTGCCATCATTCTCATCATGTCTATCGGCAAAGGGGCACAGGATCTTATTTTGGGTGAAATAGGAGGTTTGGGTGCGGATATGATAGTGATCCGCCCCGGGAAAGAGCCTACGGGTCCAACCGATATAGCAGGTACTCTCTTTGCCGACTCGTTGAAGAATAAAGACATACAGGCGTTAACAAGAGGAGGAAATGTGCCACACTTAAAAGCGATAGCACCGGTAGTTATTGTACCGGGCGCGGCGTCGTACAAAGGGGAAACGTACCGTGCCCAGATATTCGGCTGGTCCGCGGATTTCATGAGCAGTGTTTTTAATATTTTCCCGGAAGAAGGCGTATTATTTGATGAAACCGATATCAAACAACAAGCAAGCGTTGCGGTTATTGGCTCAAAAGTAAAAGAGGAATTGTTCGGCACAGAGGAAGCTGTCGGTAAAAATATAAAGATCAAGGGGAGAAATTTTCGCGTGATCGGGGTGTATCCACCGCGCGGACAGGTTGCGTTTCTGAATGTTGATGAAGTGGTAGTTGTTCCTTACACCTCGGCTCAGACATATTTACTTGGTATTGATTACTTTCATGAGGTGCTCACGCGCGCCGAGAGCTCCGATGTTGTTGCAAAGACAGTGCGTGATATTGAGGCGACGTTAAGGGAGTCTCATGGAATTACCGATCCTGCCAAAGACGATTTTTTTGTCGTTACCCAGGAAGGGCTAGTGGATCAAATAGAGACGATACTTGGTGCGCTTACTGCGTTTCTTTCTTCGGTTGTCGCCATTTCGCTTGTGGTGGGCGGCATCGGCGTGATGAATATTATGTTAGTCTCCGTGACGGAGCGCACGAGAGAGATAGGATTGCGCAAGGCGGTGGGGGCGACCAATGGTGATATTATGAAGCAGTTTCTCATTGAGGCCGTTATGCTCACTGCGACTGGCGGTATTGTCGGTATTGTTTTAGGTTTCGTCCTCTCTTTCCTTGCGTCATTTGCTTTGTCGGTGGCTCTTGATGTGAGTTGGACATTCACATTCCCATTCATAGCGGCCGCACTCGGTATTGGCGTCTCAGCGCTCGTTGGTCTCATCTTCGGTCTCTATCCTGCGCGACAGGCATCAAAAAAGAGCCCTATTGAAGCTCTTCGTTACGAGTAGTCATGATTGAGCCGTGATTAGATCGTTTTACTCGGATACTTGCTCTAAGGAATAGTTGTCGTGATAGGTAATGTGATGCGTGCGAATAAAAGTTCCTATGAGGAACAGGATCGTTGCGGAGAACGCTGAAAACATACAATACATGCAGATTGCTCCGATGAGAAAGAGTTGTGCGTATACAAAATAAGCGGATGCGAAAAATCCGACTGTCGTGGCAAACGCAAGTATGGTTGCCGCATACATGCTTTTAGTGTAGAGATACAGAAGCGCATTACTGACCGCAAAAATATAATAAATAACACCAAGCATCGGCAAAGATACTCCCGCAATATGAGAGTAGGGACTTTGCGCGACTTCGTTGCACCCGCTGATGAGTTCACAGGAAAGCGGCGTTCCGGTAAAGTACGCGTACGCCAAATAGAGGGAATCTATGAGCCCCAGTATGCCGAGTGTCAAAAAGACGTAGATCAAAATATGCGTGCTCTTTGAATGGTTATTGTGCATGAGATTAGCATACCTTATTTTTTACCCAAGAAGCAATATGTGCGCGAAAGTCCAATCTCTGCGGCGGATGTGTACAAAAAAACCCACCGCCGCAATATGGTGGTGGGGTGTAGGGGTGGTCAGTGTTTATAAACGGAAGTAACACGTGCTTTTTTAAGAAATCTTTCTTCCTCGTACTTCCGAAAGGCTTTGTGTACGCCACCGAGAAGCATGTTCATGTCTTGGCACGTTTCCACTGCGAACGCCATGACCGCCAAGGGAGCGGTTTCCGGAAGAGGTGAATCAAAGATCTCATCCCTCAAGTAGGGAACTTCTTTTGGCATAACCAAATCATTCCACGAACAAGAAGAGAGTAATTCCAGTGCGTCTTGGCGGGAATATGCTTCCGGTGAAATCCACTCCATC
Source organism: Patescibacteria group bacterium (assembly GCA_024654605.1). GTDB lineage: Bacteria > Patescibacteriota > Minisyncoccia > Phycocordibacterales > JANLHH01 > JANLHH01. Next base: position 2,545 of record JANLHH010000004.1, read on the forward strand.
TCTGGATCCACAATACTCCCATGTCTTCCGCAAACCGGGCACATCTTGAAGTACGGCCGCGCGAGTACATCTAGGGGAATTTTCATGACCGTTTCCTCCTTGCCGTAGTTGCCACTATGAACGAGAACTGACTCATTTTTTCTATATAAATTATACCAAATAATCTGAAAAAAGCAAGCCAACTGAAGGTATATCTTCAAAATATCTTTCTAGTATAAGGTCTTTAGGGGTATTCTCTTTGTTTGTTTTACAGCAGTGATATGGTATATAATTCAACAATGGGAAAAAACATGAAGGGAGCGCTCGTGACCCTTGTCGTGGTAGCAGTGGTGCTGGTCCTCTACTATATATTCATCTTTCTCCAAAAAGACACCGCCTCCAGTGACCAATCCCGGCAAAATATAGCGATCGGAGAAGGCCAACTTGTGGGTCCCGGTGGTTGCCGCGGAGCGGAAGCGTGCAAATCATATTGCGAACAAGATGATCATTTGAACGAGTGCTTGGAGTTTTCTCTGGAAGCAGGCTTTATTTCACAGGAAGAATTTGAACACATCGTAGGAAGCAGCACCGATGAATTTTTTAATGAGACCGGAGAAAATAACAGCTTCGGAACATCTACACCGACAGAAGCGCATGAGGCCACTACCTCACTTAATGGCATATAAAAAGCATATTCATTTTTATGCAAAATCCGGAACAATTCAAACCTCAAAATAATGAAAATGAGAACGAAAAGAAGCCCGTGGATCGTAATACCAGGGCGTATCTTCTTGATAAGTTATTGCTGGATGTGACGAAAGCATACAAAGGCGAGCCGGTGCCGGAGTTGCCGAGCAACGAAACACTTAACGAGAACATTCCGATCTCCAGAAGAACGGCACTGATCTCCGACTACGCGGTGAGCGAGCTATTGGCGCGTTTACACAAAGAGAATAATGAACTGAATAAGGCTGTTCAATCATTCGTGGGCTCTGACGGAATGAATGTCGCGAATGCCAATGAGCGAATAAGAAGAAACAATACGTATATCAACATGATCGAAGGGAATTGCATAAACAGCCTTGATTCCGCCGCAGACGAGATACTTTTCCCGAACAAGGACTCAAAATAGGGGGTGCTCAGAATATCCGTTTTTGTTGTTTGTACAGAATTTATATAAGGGAGAAAAAGTTGTGTTTATTCCGGATTTCGTGTATTCTTATAACTGTAAGAGCCACTTTCGGGCTTATTTTTTATTATATGGAAATTAGAAATATCGCAATTATCGCCCACGTTGATCACGGAAAAACGACCATTACTGACGCCATTATGCGCCAAACGGGGGAGTTTCTTCCCGGAATGAGTATGGATACCAACACGCTTGAAAAAGAGCGTGGCATTACCATATACGCTAAAAATACCTCCATACACTACGCAGGCACCAAGATTAATATTGTAGATACTCCCGGCCACGCAGACTTTGGTTCGGAGGTTGAACGCGTGCTCCGATCCATTGACTCAGTGCTTCTTATTGTGGATGCGCAGGAAGGTCCCATGCCACAAACACGTTTTGTGCTCAAAAAGTCATTAGAGCTTGGATTAAAACCGATCGTGGTGATCAACAAGATCGACAAACCGGCAGCAAATCCGAAACTTGCGGAAGAGCAAGTACTGGAGCTGTTCATGGAACTTGGCGCGAATGACGAACAGCTTGATTTTACTACGGTGTATGCAATCGGTCGTGATGGGGTTGCAAAGAAAACTCTGGAAGATGAATCAAAAGATCTTACCCCTCTCCTCGACACTATCCTTGAAGAAGTGCTGCCTGCAGAGGCTCCGCTTGACGCGCCGCTTCGCACGCAAGTCTTTAATCTCGGATATGACAATTTTTTGGGAAGGCTCGCGGTAGCGCGCGTGTATGACGGCGTGGTGCATCCGGGTGATACGGTATTTATAAAAAAACCAACAGGGGAAACTCGCAGCGGAAAGATTACTAAAGTTTTCACCTTCAAGGGAGTTTCCCGCGAGGAGGTTGACGAAGCGCCAGCCGGCGATATCGTCATGATTGCGGGGCTTCCGGACATCTTTATCGGAGAGACCATTACCACGGACGAAAGCGCGGAACCTCTACCGGCAATCAAGGTAGACGAGCCGACAATCACCTTAGATTTTTTGGTGAACGATTCTCCTTTCGCCGGACGGGAGGGAAAATTTGTGACTGGACGGCAGATCCGCGAACGGCTTGAACGCGAGCTTGAGATCAACGTAGGACTTCATGTTGATTTCGGTCAGGGTAACAGTTTTAATGTGTCCGGAAGAGGAGAACTCCATGTCGCGGTCTTGCTTGAAAATATGCGCCGTGAGGGCTATGAAATGCAGGTTTCGCAACCCCGGATCATCATCAAGGAGGAAGGGGGAGTGAAGCTTGAGCCATATGAAGAGGTTACGATTGATGTGCCGAGCGAGTATCAGGGAGCGGTAATCGAAAAGCTTGGTAAACGAAAGGGGATTATCCGCAGTATGGTTCAACATGAAAATACCGTTCGTCTTGTTCTTGAAATACCAACACGCGGACTCTTAGGGTATCGCGGACAATTTGTTATTGATACCAAAGGGGAGGGAATTCTTGCGAGTCGAGTAATCGGATTCAAGCCATACGCCGGAGAGATACTTAAACGTGCCACCGGTTCCATGGTTTCCATGGCGCGTGGGAAAGCCCTCGGTTTTTCACTCTTCAATCTGCAGGAAAGAGGGGTGCTTTATATCAACGCCAACACCGAGGTCTATGAGGGAATGGTGATCGGGAATACCTCAAAAGGCGAAGAGATGATGGTGAATCCGATAAAAGGAAAACAACTCACCAATATGCGCGCCTCCGGTTCTGATGAAAATATCATGCTCATTCCTCCGCAAGAACTTACCATTGAATCGGGACTTGAGAACATGTCCGGAGATGAATATCTTGAGATTACGCCGAAGAGCGTCCGATTGAGGAAAAAATACCTTACTGACGCGGATCGCACCAAGGCTAAACGACAGGAAACGACGAAGTAAGCAATAATCAAAAACTAAAGAATACGTGTCAATAATGCAAAAGAAAAACACCCCCAGTAATGGGGGTGTTTTTCTACTTGATTAGACGCGGTTAACGTTCACGGCATTAGGACCCTTTTGGCCCTCAGCTACCTCGAATGTTACCTTATCGCCTTCACGAAGATCGTTGAACTG
>JANLHH010000171.1 GCA_024654605.1 Patescibacteria group bacterium
CAAAACGCAACAACTTCAATCTATCCTGCAACTGCTAGACTCTTCCGTTACCAAGCAGGAGGTTTTTGATATTTTCAAACAGTTGATGCAGTTAATGAAGGATGTCAAAGATACAAATACGCAAGAGTGGTCGCTAATGCGCTCCGCTTTCTCAATGCTGGAGAGTAAATTGACTAAAGTAGCCACGGATTTTCAGAAGAGTTCTGCTTTCAATGCACTCAAAAAAGAAGTGGACTTACATTTGAATAGTGCTTTGGCTGACTTCAAGAAACAAAACGATGTTCTTTCGCGGGAGCAATGGCAGAGCATATACGACAAGCTTGCGACACTGAGGGACGGTGAACCCGGTGTGCCCGGCAAGGATGCTGACGAAGAAGCCGTAGCGCAACGTATTCGGGATGAATTGGCTACGATGTTTGCGGATGAACTCAAAAAACTTCGCGAGGAGATAGAGAGGCGACCATTTGGCCGAGTGGGTGGCGGTGTATCCGATTCGGCTGTGAAGTTCTCGCTCGGAAGGTTGATACAGAAAGAGACACCTTCTGGCGATATAGATGGCGTCAACAAGGCATACACTGTATCGCAGACTATTCATTCTGTAATATCGCTTGTTATAAACGGCGAGCCAATCACAGACGATGAATACACTGTTTCTGGACATACAATTACCATGACAACCGCACTTCCCGCCGCATTGTCCGGCCTTAGCTTCAGGATTCTCTATGTCTAAAAGATTTGACGTTATATTTTTCGGCTCAATCCTCGGAGCACTGCTTGTACTCCTTGTTGGTTCTTACACGTCAGCATCTCCGTCTTTTGGACTTGCAACTCTGGTTACTGTACAGGGCGGAACGGGAACTAGCACGCCATCAGGTATCTTATACGGAGATAACGGCGCGACGGGGCAGCTCAAAACTGTAACGATAGGCAGCAACATTACTTTCTCTGGCGGGACACTTTCTGCTACCGGTGGCTCCGGTGTCTTCATGTGGACACCGACAGATTACGGTATATCAACCTCCACGATAGTAGGATTTACAGGCGGACTTCTCTCGGCAGCCTCCTCCACTTTCTCCGGCGACCTTCACCTACAAGCGGCCACGAGCACCGATTTTGCCATCACCAATCTCACCAACTCCCTCCTCTCCACCAATGCAGACGGAAGTGTCGTTGCCACTTCTACGATAGGAACGAATCTACTCACGGCAAATACTATCTCCGGTGTCGCGCTCGGCTCAAATCTCAACGCACT
>JANLHH010000033.1 GCA_024654605.1 Patescibacteria group bacterium
GGGTTATCTACCGCCATAGCATTGCATACCTTCTTTAACTTTTTTATAATAAGAAATAACGGCGAAGATACTTTTACGGTGTTTCTCTATTTATGGATGACAGTCGTGGTCGTAATCTTCCTCTTTGAAAAAGTTAAAAGAATTAAAAACCAACAAAAAATATGAAAGGGAAACGATCTTTTTTTGAACGCCTCACAGGAAGCATGCCTGCTGATGACGAAGAACAGGATATTGCCGATGACCGCGAAGATACCTCTATTGGAAAAACAAACTGGGTTGATGAAGAAAGTGACGAAGGCGAATTGTCGGTGGATGTATACCAGACACCCGACGCAATAATCGTAAAAGCAATGATTGCCAGTGTGAGACCTGACGATCTTCAAATCTCTATCACGCGTGATATGGTCACCATCAAAGGAAAACGTGAAGAAGAGAAAACTGTTTCGGAGGAAGACTATTACCACAAGGAATTGTACTGGGGTTCATTTACTCGGACGATTTTACTCCCCCAGGAAGTGGAGCCTGAGGAAGCGGAAGCGGTTGAAAAGCATGGCTTATTGACCATCACGCTCCCTAAGATAGACAAGAAAAAAGTCGCAAGAATCAAAGTAAAATCTTCCTAACAAAAAACCGTCCCGATCAATCGGGACGGTTTTTTGTTTGTTAATGCCCTCGGCAGGATCGCGAGTACGCTTATCGATCCTTACAGAATCAGTACACCTTGCGCATCGCTCCGCGCGATATGCTCAAGGTCTTCGATTCCTGCACGCAAGCCAAGCAGTTGGCTTGCTCTCGGGCATTTTCACTACGTTCATATGCCCTCGGCAGGAATCGAACCTACATCGAGCCCTTAGGACGGGCCAGTTCTATCCATTGAACTACGAGGGCGTTTACTCGGTATACGTTTAGTTTATTATATGTAAAAACCGTTAAATAGCAATTTGAGTTTGAGGAATCTTTTGTTATAATAGTGGGAATGGATCCATATACCAGAAAACTGCTTGAAGACATCCTCGGGCTCACCCAAGAGAACAACAAGCTTTTAAAAAAGATGCACCGCGCATCAATTTGGCGTCATGTATTCAGTGCTCTCTATTGGATAGTAATCGTTGGCGCTATGCTTGGATCATACTACTATCTTCAGCCATACATTGATGTTCTTATTGAGGCATACGATACGCTCATTTCGAGCGTTGAAAGTGTCCAAAATTTGGGAAGCACCCTTCCCAAATTCTAATTGATTACGACCGCTGGAAATGCCAGATGAGCTTTGGGAGAGGTATGAGCAGATTACCCTTTGCCAGAATGGCCATTTTGGTATATAACAGTGAAGGTGGTAAAAATGCTTTGGTAGCTGTTTTGGTAGGTAACATTGATAATAGTTGCTTTGGTGGCTGTTTTGGTAGGTAACATTGAAATTATGCTTGGGTAGTTGTTTTGGTAGGTAACATTGAAATTATGCTTGGGTAGCTCAGTTGGTAGAGCATTCCCCTGAAGAGGGAAGGGTCCCCGGTTCGACCCCGGGCCCAAGCACCACAGGAGTACTTCTTGTTTTCT
>JANLHH010000173.1 GCA_024654605.1 Patescibacteria group bacterium
GGTGCCAATAATCCAGACGCATTTGGAACGAGCGGGGATGATCAGTCGCGTACATATCATTTCGCGCTCCGGCAGGGCACTACGACCGTGGCTACCACCACCGTCCCCGGTCGTATGGGTCAAGCGCTTTCGTTTGACGGGGTGGATGATTATGTAACGATTCCTGACAACAACAGTCTTGATACCGGAGATGTGTTTACCCAGGCTTTCTGGTTCAAAAGAAGTAGCGTCAGTGGTGCTACTGAAGTTTTTACGGGTAAAGGTGTCGGATCGGCAGTCCCGGCCTTAGCAACTGATAATACCATCACACTTTATAAGGATTCTTCCGGGGCAATTGCCGCCACGACAATAGCGATCACCGACACGGATTGGCACCATACCGTGATAACAAAAAACGGGTCAACGGTAAAAATATATGTTGACGGTGTTGACTACACCGGTACCGTAACTAATCAGACAATAATAAACACAGCGACAGCCCTTTCTTTCGGTGCGGAATTTTATTTCAACGGCGCCATGGACGACGTCCGTCTGTACAACCGTGCGCTTTCCGCGGCGGAAGTGGGGCGACTTTATAATCTGGGCGCCACAACGCATATCGGCGTAACTTTAAACACAAATCCGAATCTCGCGAACGGCTTGGTCGGTCACTGGAGTTTTGATGGAGCAAACATGGTCTCAAATGTCGCAGACACAAGCGGACAGGGGAACAACGGCACGCTCCAAGGACAGGACAGCACCATCACTTTTCGTGCCGCTTCTTCCGCAATAAACTCAAGCTACGCGGAAACCTCTGTGACCGTCAACAAACCAACTGGAACCGTAGAAGGCGATGTTATGATTGCCGTACTTGGCTGGGATGCGAATGGGAGCATTACCGCACCTTCCGGATGGACTTCCATCCGCAGTACGCTTTTTGACTCGGATAATAACGTCGCGACATGGTACAAGGTCGCGGGAGCTTCGGAGCCGGCAAACTATACATGGAGCCAGCCGGGCAATGACGATTTTTCAGTCGGTATTGTCACCTATTACAATGTGGATACTAATGATCCAATTGATGTAGAGAATGCGCAAGCAAACGGTGTTTCCCAGAGCGTGACTGCCCCATCCATAACAACAACAGTCGCCAACACAATGCTCTTATTCGTGGGAGGCATTAATCATGAAAATGTAGGCAACACATGGACTCCTCCTTCCGGCATGACTGAGCGTGTTGACCAATCTAACACGTGGACATCTGTTGAGATTGCTGAGGTGATCCAAGCCTCGGCCGGATCTACGGGGACAAAGGTGGGCACCATTACCGACAACACGACGAACGTCGGACAACTCATCGCGCTTAATCCGGGTGTCGATGCCACTCCTGTCGCCCCCGGTCGCATCGGCCAAGCGCTGGAGTTTGATGGGGTGGATGATGCTGTGAAAGTACCTTCCTCCAGCACTTTTGATTTTAGCGCGAGCGGCGGTTTTTCATACTTTACGTGGTTTAAAAAAGACACCACTTGTAGTAGTGTGGAGGGCACGGAAGTGTTCGCGAATCGTTTTGGTAGCGATTATGCACTGTACACATGGTGGTTCGGTTGCAGTAACACGGCGGGGAGTTACCCGAACAAGCTTACCCTTAATGTGCTTCAGGATGCCGTGGGGAATGAGGGGTTGGTGCGTAGTTCAAGCGCCATCAACGACGGCGCATGGCACCACGGCGGATGGGTGTATGACGGCTCTGCAAATACGGCAAGTCTTTATTTGGATGGTGTATTACAAGGAGCAAGTACTACGGCCTTCACGGGCAGTTTCAACGTTGCCAACCCCCTCTGTATTGGTAGTTACGGCACCAACTGTAATGGAAAGCTTGACGACGGTGTAGCATACGAAGCGGACGCGGTGTTTGACGATGCCCGCGTCTACAACCGCGCGCTTTCCGCGACGGAGATCTCCCGCCTCTATAACTTGGGCGCTACGACTCATATCAACACTACCTTGAACACAAACCCGGATCTTGGCAACGGCTTGGTCGGCCACTGGAGTTTTGACGGAAAGGATGTGAGCCCAGTCTTAAGTGAATCTTTTTCCGACAGCACTTTTCCTCCCACTGTTACCTGTGATTCCGGGTGGAGCACGGGTGGCGACGCGAACTGGACGCGGGATACGGGCACATCCAACACCGCACCCGCTTCCGCAAATAGTGGCGTCATTGCCGACAACCAATCAACCTGGATAGACTGCAACATTACCGTAAGCGTGGCGTCAACTCTTACGTTCCGTTGGAAAGTGAGCTCGGAAAATACCTTCGACTTTCTTCAATTTTGCTACGACAACGACTCCTGTACGCTCGGGACCGGTTACGACCAGCGCATCAGCGGTACCGTGGACTGGACGACCGCAACTAAGGTGATGACCGCGGGCACACACAGTCTTCGGTGGCTGTATGCAAAGGATGCCAATACTATTGGCGGCACCGATGAAGGGTGGATTGATGACATCTCTATTAATGTCTATCTTGCGACCGACCGGAGCGGGCAGGGGAATAACGGCAATTTTACAGCACCAATTACTTTCCGTGCCGCTTCCTCTGCCGCGACCGCCACGGGTGGCGCCACGTCGCTCACCATCAACAAACCAACAGGAGTCGTAGATAACGACGTGATGGTAGCGGCTCTTGAAGTCGCTTACGATACCGCAATTACGGCACCTGCTGGGTGGACACTGGTGCGCGACGATTTTCAGAACGATGGAACCGACGTCAATGAATTTCGGCTGGCAATATATTACAAGACCGCCTTGAGCGAAGGGGCATCATACACATGGACGTTTGGCGCGAGTCAGCGCGCGTCCGGCGGTATCGTCGCTTACTCAGGAGTAAACACCGTCACACCGGTGGACATAGAGGCGGTACAGGCCAATGCGTCCTCTGCATCTGTGACCGCACCATCAATTACGACGACGGTAGGCGACACAATGCTCGTGTTTATTGGAACGGTTGGTTATTGGGATAGCACTTACACGCCGCCGACGGGTATGACCGAACGCGTGGATGTATCGGTTGGAACGGATTGGGGCTCTATAACTATGGCCGATGAGACACACGCGGCAATTGGCGCTACGGGAACCCGTGTTGGTACTGCCAGCGCCACCAAAACAAATCGCGGCGCGTTACTGGCGCTCAAGCCCTCCGCTATTACCACCACTCTAGGTCGCATCGGCCAAGCACTCTCTTTTGACGGGGCGGATGATTATGTAAATGCTGGAAACGGAGCATCATTGACAGTAGATGATAATGTCACCATAACTGCTTGGATTAAACCATCAGCAAGTTCGGCAAGTTCCTATGAACGTATTGTAACTACTTCAGATTCCTATTCACCCGACGGGTATGGGTTGGCTTACACTCCGTCAGACGATAAGATTGTCGGCGGTTTTGGAAGTGCTACGCCTGAGACTCAAGTAACCTATAAGAGCACGGCCACGGCTCCCGAAAATACATGGAGTCATGTGGCAATGACAGCTTCCGGTTCCGGAGGAAGTACCGTAAAAGTATATATTAACGGGGTGGAGGTAACCAACGGAACAGAAGATGTCAATTCAATCACTTTTGATACTGGTTCAGGGGTCTTCTTGGGGATACGACACACTTTGAATGCAGATCATGCTTTTAACGGCGCCATGGACGACGTCCGCATTTACAACCGCGCACTTTCGGCCACGGAGATTTCCCGCCTCTACCAACTCGGGAAGTAAAGTATGGAAGTCAGACTTCTATATAATTAGAAGATGAGAAAAGAACCTTTTTTCGTAGGAGATATCGTTCATGTTTTTAATAGAGGGAACCGGAAACAGGAGATTGTGCGTGACGATAAGGATCGCGCGAGGTTTGTTCAAATGCTCTATTATTTCAATGACGAATATGCGCCATTAAATTTATGGAAGTCTGACTTCCATAGGAGGTTTGAGAGGGCGACGGAATGGCCTGAAAGAAATCCTCTCGTGAAAATGCACTCTTTTGTCTTAATGAATAATCATTACCATCTTATTCTTGAGGAAACAAAAGAAGGTGGTGTTACGAAGTTTATGCGGAAGTTTGGGACCGGCATGACCAATCGTTTTAATACGAAATATAAAGAAACAGGGAGACTATTTCAAGGCGCGTACAAGGCGCGGAGAGTAGATAGGGATAATTATTTGCAGTATCTTCTGGTATATGTGCATATAAAAAATGTATTTGAGTTGTATCCGGGTGGTCTAAAAAACGCGCTCGCGAATTTTGATGATGCATACGAGTTTGCTTCTCGGTACCCGTACAGCAGTTTGGGGGCGTATTTTTCAAATGACCATATTGCGAACTCAATCATTGCAACCGATATGTGTGGAGACACACTAAAAAACAAGGAGGCATTCAAGGAGTTTGCAAAAAATTGCATGGATTTCGTGTATTTTGATGAAAATACCACTAAAGTAACCGGGAAAGAATAGAAAGGGGATCGGGTACCGTTTTTTACACAGGATAATCTTTTCAAATTTGACAAAAAGTAAGAAAGTAATACAATAAGACATTATGAAAACTATTGAAAAAATTCAACGGGTTACCAGCAAGGGTCAAATTACTCTTCCGGCCGCATGGCGCAAGGAGTTTGCCGGAGATCAAGTAATGGTCATGACGGCGGGGGACAAGGTGGAAATTTCACCGGTGCGGCTTGTTCGCGATAATGAATATACTGTATTTGACGCAATTCGTGACAATAAAGGTAAAGGAATCAAAGTGAAAGACCTTGCGAAAATTCTTAGAAAGATTGACAGGTAAATCATGCGTGATATAGAAAAACTATTGCGCAAAATTTCAAAAAAAGAGCGACAAGCGCTTCTTGTGGTCGTTGACATTCTGTTGAGTAAGAATCATAAAGGGCTTGCCATCAAAAAATTAAAAGGAAGCGATTTTTATCGTCTACGAAAAGGCGTATTCAGGATCATATTTCATTATAACGAATATAGTGATGTGATAATTGATTCAATCCGCCTGCGCAAAGAAGACACATACAAAGATTTTTAGGTACAGAGGACGGCCCTCTGTATTCCAATTTTTGTTTTCTACTGTGTATTTCAGTGATATAATTATTTTAATGATTTTCAGAGCTTTTCTTTTTAGTCTCTTCTTCCTCCCGCTTTCAGCAGGCGCCACCACCATCTCCGACCTGGAGTCCAAGATCGCCGCCCTCCTCTCCCAGATACAGATTCTCCAAAGCGAACTGCAAACCCTCAAGAGCGGAGAAACGACACCGACGCCGCAGGCGTCGGTGGTCTCCTCCTTCACTCAAACCTTAGGCAAGGGAAGCGAAGGGAGCGAAGTCACTAAACTCCAGCAATATCTCGCAGGAGACCCCGCTCTTTACCCCGAAGGCTTAGTTACCGGCTACTACGGCAGCTTGACCGAAGCGGCAGTGAAGCGCTTCCAACAAAAGCACAATATTGTCTCCTCCGGTACCCCTGCCACCACGGGCTATGGCGCATTCGGCCCCAAAACGAGAGCAACGCTGAACGCGCTCCTCGTAGAGCCCACGGCTGAAACGGTACCTACAGGCACTCCCACGGTACCGTATACGCCGAACACTCCCAACCGCTCA
>JANLHH010000034.1 GCA_024654605.1 Patescibacteria group bacterium
AAATGGGTATCGTGCGAACCCTTGCTCTCTCCCGTCCGGCTGACCGAGGAACATCGCTTTCTCGAATTTGTGGTTATCGGAAGCGAGAGCGGAACGCACCGGCTCAGAGAAACGAAGAACGATTGGGTGCGCGATCTGGTGGGCGACTGCCATACTCTCGGCATCCCGGTGTTCGTAAAGCAGTTGTGGGGGCCGCCGCTTGAAGAGAACCACAAGCCGCGCTGTCTGAAACACATCGAGGACTGGCCGGAAGACTTGAGGGTACAGGAGATTCCAGACTTTCGGCGGATGCTCATTGCGGGGAGAAAAAAGGAGTTGGATGCACAGCAGGATTTATTTGCGCCGTTGCCGACTGGCTCGGAGTCGGCTCGAACGGGCACGGGAAGCTCCTGAAAATACCATTTCTCGACGGGAAACAGTGGAAGGAACTGCCATGAAATCCACTTTCCCTATTACGTGGGGGTGTAAGTATGTATCAAAATCATCCTGAAGTAGATATTGTGTTTGCTATTCTGATGGCGGTATACGCCATTGTCGCCGTTATTATAATTGTGATAGTTAAAGCATTAACCGTGTAAAGAAGTGGGGAAGAGTGATGCCAAAACTGAATGAGTGGGTATGGCCGATAACGTTTCGGAGGGTAAAATGAGCCTTTGCAGATGGAGCAGTATGGATTTCGCCTGCGACCTGTATTGTTATTATGATTGTAACGGCGGAATAACAACGCACGTCGCATCGAACAGAATTAAGGGTGATGTCCCGAAACTCATAAGGTGGAAAAAGGAAAACAAAGATGCATGGTTCGCGGCACATGAGGCCCAAAGCGAATTTCTAAAAACGGCTAAACATGAACCTATCGGCCTGCCGGAAGAGGGTGAGACGTTTAACGACTCGGACCTTGCGTCATTCAAGGAGCGGCTGCGATACCTGAAAGAGTTGGGGTATATATTCCCCGAAAGTCTGTTTGACATCACAGAGGAACCATGATATGAGCACCTTTTACATTCCCGCGCACATTTATTACACGATGGACATTGAACCGCCTGACTGCCCGGCAAAAACTCATCCGATGCCACGGAGTATATGCCGGACGTGTACTGATAATTTGCGGGGCTTATGCACTCCGCAGTACCGAAAAGAAAAAGCGAATTTAATAACCATGCCAGAGGAAGAGGAATGAGGTCTGCCAAACTCGGAGACGTGTTTCCAAAACAAAAAAGCGAAAATGGATGGCTTTGCCGTTATTGCAGGAATCCGCTTACCGGCAAAAAAGAAAATTGGTGCAGCGATGAATGCCTTATACAAGCCGAAATACGCTGCTATCCCACAACAGCACAGCGAGAGGTATTTAAAAGAGATCATGGTGTATGCGCCGAATGTGGCATTGATACCGAAAAATTTAGGAAACTTATGATTGGGTGGTATCACATAATAGCTGAATTCCATGGTTTGCTCTATGCATGGAAATTTACTCATTATCTTAAAAAGAGATATGGGTGGCCGGAGGATATAACCCGTTATTGGTGGGAAGCCGATCATATTATTCCGGTAATCGAAGGCGGTGGGTTGTGCGGACTGGATAATTATGATACTCTGTGTGTGCCGTGCCATAAACGCGACACAGCAAAATTGGCGAGACGCCGAGCCAAACAACGAAAACTTGCGGAGAAACAGAAATGAAAGTCACCGTGGAATACGAAAACACCATCTCAAACTTCGCCGGTTCCATCAGAAAATACAGAGCGAAGGCGGAACTTGAAGGATTCACTGCGGAGGATGAAATATGTCGGACATTACTTCTTCTGAACGAGCAGGTGACGAAAGCAACGAGAGTCGCGGGGGAGAAAAAG
>JANLHH010000035.1 GCA_024654605.1 Patescibacteria group bacterium
GGTTTTGCTAAGCGCCTATTTTTATATATAATGGCTCGTATATGACAACTCCGAAAAGCGGTCTTTCTCAAGGCCATCTGCACCCCTTAACCCAGGTCATAGGCGATGTGGTGCGTATTTTTCATGAACTCGGGTTTGAGGTTGCGGAGGGGAACGAGATAGAAAAGGAATATTATAATTTTGATGCCCTCAATGTACCCAAAGATCATCCCGCGCGTGATATGCAGGATACGTTTTGGTTGAAGGATATAAAAGAAACGGTTCTCCGCACCCATACGTCACCGGTGCAGGTTCATTATATGGAGAAAAATAAACCACCGTTTAGAATTGTGGTGCCGGGCAAAGTTTTTCGGCATGAAGCGACGGACGCCACGCACGAAGTGCAATTTTATCAGATCGAGGGTCTTGTTGTCAGCGAAGACGTTTCTCTTGCCCACTTAAAAGGGGTGCTTGAACTCTTTTTTAAGAAACTTTTCGGTGAGAAAACCTCAATTCGTTTTCGTCCTAGCTTTTTCCCGTTTGTTGAACCGGGGATCGAGATTGATGTGTCTTGTTTTAAGTGTGCAGGAACAGGATGTTCTCTGTGTAAAAAAACCGGGTTCATTGAAGTCATGGGTGCCGGAATGGTGCATCCTAATGTTTTAAATGGCGCGGGGATTGATTCCAGAAAATATCAGGGGTTCGCGTTTGGAGGAGGCGTTGATCGTCTGGTGATGCTTAAATATGGCATTGACGATGTGAGACTTCTTTATTCCGGAGACCTGCGACTTGTTAACCAGTTTTGATATGATTATTTCACGTAATTGGCTGCAAACGTATTTTAAAGAGAAACTTCCGTCCGCGGACAAAATCGCGGAGCTTTTGATATTTCATGCCTTTGAAGTTGAGTCGGTTGAAAAACAAGACGACGATTTTATTTTTGACATAAAGGTTTTGCCTGATCGCGCCCACGATTGTCTTTCTCATCGTGGAATTGCGCGAGAGCTTGCCGTTCATTTGGGGACAAAAATTCTTGAAAAGAAGAAACTTCTCAAGATTTCCGATGAAAAAGCGAATCATGTTTTGTATATCAATGTTCTAGAACCGGGGCAATGCCCAAGATACACAGGACTCGCGATTGAAGGCATTACCGTTTCGCCCTCGCCTGATTGGCTTAAGGACTACTTGGAGTCGATTGGGCAAAAATCAATCAATAATATTGTGGACGCGACGAACTTTGTCATGTTTGATTTGGGACAACCGCTTCACGCTTTTGATGCCGATAAGATTGATGGAGCAATTACGGTAAGGAATGCCAATAGCAAAGAAAAAATCACGACCTTGGATGGCAAGGAATTGGTTTTGGATGAAGACGCCCTTGTTATCACCGACGACAAGGAACCACTCGCTATCGCCGGCATCAAGGGTGGTAAGAGAGCGGAAGTAGATACAGAAACAAAAAATATTATTCTGGAAGCGGCAAATTTTTTTTCGACTGGCGTGAGAAAGACATCCAAACATCTGGGGATCCAAACCGATTCTTCAAAAAGGTTTGAAAATGAATTGTCTCCTGAAAAAACCAAAGAGGCGATAGAGGTCGTGGCGAATCTCATTTTGGAAATCGCCGGTGACGGAAACACGAAAGTCGGAGATATTATTGATGTCTATCCGCGTAGAGGGGCTCCCTATGTCGTTGGCATTTCCGCTCAAGAGGTAAGTCGCGCCCTTGGCATATCGGTTTCGCAAGACGAAGTAGAATCAATTTTCAAGAAGTTTGATTTTACCTACAGAATAGTTAAACCGGCGGAAGAAGTTGTTTCTTTATCGCAAAATCTTGCCGGTATTCCCTATAAATTCGGAGCAAGTGTCGTTTTTGACGCGCCGAATGCGTTTGACTGCTCATCTTTTATCGCATATCTATTCGCGCAATCAGGAGTCGCCGTTCCACGCATGGCCGTTGACCAGTACGCTTTTGGAGCAAGGGTTGAAGTTTCCGAGCTTAAACCCGGCGATGTGGTTTTTTCAAACACCGGAGTAGGGAAAATATATTACGAAACGGTTGGATTCATGAGGGGCACAAAAATTCCACAAGGAGTTGATCATTGTGGTCTGTATATGGGAGACGGAAAAGTAATTCATGCCACGAGACACCAAGGTAAGGTGGTGATGGAAGAATTAGCTTCAAGTGAGCAATTTAAGAATATTGTCGGATATGGAAGAATGGTGGACAAGGAAGACCAAACACGACTCGCGGTGACTATTCCGCATGAACGTTTGGATATTCGCATCAAGGAAAATCTGATTGAGGAGATAGGCAGAACATACGGATATGATAAAATACCCGCCCTGGCCATTTCGGCCGTAACCGGAAAAATAGCAGTCAACAAACCCTTCTTCTATGCGAATAAGATCAGAGACGTTTTGGTCCGTGAAGGATTTTCGGAAGTGTATACGTCCTCATTTATGAAGAGCGGCAATGTGGCTGTGGAAAATCCGATAGCAACCGACAAAGGATTTCTCAGGAATGATCTAAGGGGCAACCTACTCAAAAGCCTTGAGTTGAATTTCAGGAATGCTCCGCTTCTCGGTCTCCAGAGTGTAAAGATTTTTGAAATAGGGAGAGTGTTTAAAAAAATATCCGAAGAAAAAACGATTTTAGCAATCGGAGTAGAAGGCAAGAAATCCCGTCAAGAAATAGAAAAAATAGTTGAAATTTTAACGGGAGAAATCGGAAGCGATTGTAACGGGGATATAAAATACCACGGAGAGATGGCGGTAATGGAAATTGATATGGATACGCTGATCGGGAAACTTCCGCAACCAGTGGAGTACGCTGCCCCGCGCGCGTATTCCAAAGAGAATCAAGTGTATCAAAAGATCTCTCTTTATCCGTTCATATCACGCGATATTGCGGTATGGACTCCAACTGAAACAAAAGAGAGCGACGTACTCTCCATCATTAACAAGAAAGCAGGGGAACTCTTGGTGCGTACGGAACTCTTTGATGTTTTTGAAAAAGAAGGAAGGATATCGTATGCTTTTCGTTTAGTGTTCCAGTCGCGTGAACGCACACTCACTGATGATGAAGTAAATATCATCATGGAAACCATTGCAAAAACAATGAACAGTAATCCCGGATGGGAAGTAAGATAATATGAACAGCGACCCTCTTATGAAAAAAACAAGCGGAATAAAACTAGAGGTGCCATACTATTCTCAATTCCTTGACGTGGAAGACAAATACTGGATGCCGAGAGCGTGCGGAATGGCATGCGCGAAAATGGTTCTTGATTTTTATAAAGTGGATACCACATCCCTTGATGAACTCATTAAGAAAGGTTCCGAAGAGGGAGGATACGG
>JANLHH010000174.1 GCA_024654605.1 Patescibacteria group bacterium
AATGCGACGAGCAGTAAAAAATCGAATACCGGCTTCCCCTGATTATGTCTACAATTCTCAAAAAGTAGGCCAGTTCATCAACTATCTCATGATGGGAGGTAAAAAGAACACCGCGCGCGATATCGTGTACGGTTCTTTCGCGCTCATCAAGGAAAAAACCAAGAAGGAGAACCCGGTGGAGATATTTGATGCTGCGATCAAGAATGTGGGACCGCTCATGGAAGTGCGCTCACGCCGCATCGGCGGGGCAAACTACCAAGTACCGCGTGAGGTGCGCCCCGAACGACGCATAGCGCTTGCGTATCGATGGATCATTGATGCGGCGCGAGCAAAAAAAGGCAAACCGATGCACGAACGGCTTGCTGATGAGCTTATCGCAGCAAGCAATAATGAGGGTGAGGCGATCAGAAAGAGAGAGAACACCCACAAGATGGCCGAAGCAAACAAGGCATTCGCGCACTTTGCTTGGTAGAAATATACGGATTATAAACCAGAGGCAAAGGATTTAACACTCTTTATTATTTAGATTTTTCATGCAACGAGACTATCCACTGGAGAAAGTACGAAATATCGGGATCATTGCCCACATTGACGCCGGAAAGACGACCACTTCCGAGCGAGTTTTATTTTATACCGGTGTTTCGCACAAGATCGGCGAAGTGCATGAGGGTACGGCAGTCATGGACTGGATGGAACAAGAACAGGAACGCGGCATCACCATCACCTCGGCCGCAACGACCGCTTTTTGGACTCCAACCTATGCCGATCACTCCACGACCGAGTTCAAACATCGATTCAATATCATTGATACACCCGGGCACGTTGATTTTACCGTTGAAGTAGAACGTTCTTTGAAGGTACTTGATGGTGGTGTAGTGGTATTTGATGGTGTTGCCGGCGTGGAGCCGCAGTCAGAAACTGTGTGGCGCCAGGCGGACAAATATCATGTACCACGTATTTGCTTTATTAATAAACTGGACCGAACAGGTGCTTCGTTTGAACATTCATACAAAACAATTTTGGATCGTCTCACCAAAAGCGCCGTACGATTTCAGATTCCCATCGGAGAAGAAGAAAAACACGAAGGCGTGGTAGATCTGCTCCGCATGAAGGCCTATTATTTTGAAGGAACAATGGGCAGTGAAGTGGTGGAAAAAGAGATCCCCGAATATTTAAAAGCTGATGCTGAGAAATTCCACGCTGAACTCATCGAAAAGATCGTAGAAAATGATGAACAGGCAATGAATGATTTTCTGGAAGGAAAAGAAATTCCTCTGGAACGTTTGAAAGCGATTACTCGCAAGGCGGTTATTGGGAATACTCTTGTTCCCGTATTTACCGGTTCCGCGTTGAAGAACAAGGGGGTTCAGCTTGTACTTGATGCCGTAGTGGATTACTTGCCTTCCCCGACAGACATCCCTCCGGTAAAGGGAGTTGATCCAAAAACAGGAGAAGAGATCGTGCGACACGCGTCAGACGATGAACCGTTTACCGCGCTCGCATTCAAACTCCAAACCGATCCATTTGTAGGGCAGCTTACCTACTTCCGCGTTTATTCCGGAACTCTTGAAGCTGGTTCTTATATCTATAATGCTCGCACCGGAGATAAGGAGCGCATCGGGCGAATTTTACGCATGCACGCAAATGAACGAGAAGAAGTAAAGAAGGTGTATGCGGGAGAAATCGCGGCGGCAATAGGACTCAAGAATACGATTACTTCAGACACGCTCTGTGACGATGAGCATAAAATCATACTGGAATCAATCAACTTCCCGGAGCCAGTGGTATCATTGAAGATTGAACCGAAAACAAAAGCCGACCAGGAAAAGATGGGTATGGCGCTTAGTCGTCTCTCGGCAGAAGACCCGACATTTAAAGTAACAACCGATCCGGAAACACTTGAAACCGTTATTTGGGGAATGGGCGAACTTCACCTTGAAGTGCTCGTTGATCGCATGAAGCGCGAATTCGGGGTTGGGGCAAATGTCGGAAAACCGCAGGTTGCCTATCGTGAGACGATTACCGCTGAAGCATCGGCTGAAACAAAATATGTGAAGCAAACCGGCGGACGTGGTCAGTATGGGCATGTGAAAATCAAAGTGAAACCAATGGATAAGGACGTGAATGTGGAGGATCTGCCAAAAAGCGTGAAGCGCAGTGAAGGATTTGAATTCATCAACAGCATTAAGGGAGGTGCCATTCCACAGGAATACATTCCCGCCGTAGAAAAAGGTATTAAAGAAGCGATGGCGAAGGGTGTCGTTGCCGGTTTCCCTATGGTTGATATTTCAGCGGATCTCTATGATGGTTCATTTCACGAAGTGGATTCATCGGAAATAGCTTTCAAAATAGCGGCTTCCATGTCATTCCAAGACGCGGCAAAGAAAGCGCGCGCGGTATTGCTTGAACCGGTCATGAAGGTTGAAGTAGTGACACCGGAACAATTCATGGGCGATGTTACCGGTAACCTTTCCTCAAGACGAGGTCAGGTGGAAGGTATGGAAGATCGAGGAATGAGTAAGGCGATAAAAGCGATCGTACCACTCTCAGAGATGTTTGGTTATATCACAACCCTGCGCTCCATGACCGAAGGTCGCGCAAGTTTCACGATGGAATTCGCTCATTATGCTATTGTGCCCCAGAATGTGGCGGAGACTATCATTACGTCAAGGAAGTAACATTTTCTTGACCTCTCTTGACCAAGAAAGACCATTTTGCCCATATGTTAAGGGGTATGTCACCTCGGGAGGTTAATGGTATAAATACTTGACATTTTTTAAAAAAGAGTTTAAAATTTAAATTAGTAATGTTCATTAAAACAACCACTAACCCTTAGATTGGAGGTTGAAATGAAAAATATTTTCATTTTTGTATTGATTGCTTTTACCCTCGCTCTCGGAATTACCACAAAGGTGGCTGCTACGGAAGTGGTGCTCATCGGAGGAAGCGTAGCTTCTCCTGCCGATGTGGTAACAAAGGCTGAGAAAGCCTTCGGTGGCACATTCATTGAGTTGGGGAGACACTGGCCACTTTCCAGTGCGGCGGCGAATATCTTGCAACAGCTGAAAGAAAAGAATATAGACATGAGTAACGGTATCGTGCTCGTGGGCTACAGCTGGGGCGGACTCGTCGCAAGACAGTTGGACGCGGATAATCCCGGCCTCGTGAAAATGGTGGTCACCATAGGTTCGGTTTCCGGCGGGTATCGTTTCATGCCCGAAGGTTTTTTTATGCCGAGCGACAGAAAAAGTCGTACCCCTCTCTATGTAATCGGGGGGTATGACCCACAGATTCCCAAGAAGTGGTTCATGCAAGGGAAATTGAATGACGGCATCGTGTCCCTGGAATCAGTGCTCACGGTCGGTCGATCCACCATAGACACAGCAGTCTTTAGTGGTTTCGAACACACCGCACTCATGGTAAGCCCCGAGGTTACCAATCAGATCCGTGAGTGGATTGCGCATGAATCGTCCGAAAAGACCATTCTCGTTTCAAGGAAATAACAATTCACGTTCTCTTATGCTCCCCGTCGTATTTCACGGCCGGGAGCATTTTTTTAGATAACAGAGCACCACTTTTACCTTTGAAATAAAAAGGTTTTTGGCATAGAGCGTCATTATTGTTTCCGCAGATGGTTGGTAAAAGTGGTGCTCGATTGACCCCGTAGTAGAAAATAGCCTAGCACCCAAGGGGTGCCCGCAAAGCCAGGTCATTTTTCACTACCGGGTTGACTTCTTTTTACGATTTGTTAGTATAGGTACACCGCATTCCGCGTTGTTTTTTATTTGCGACGTAGAGTGAGTGATATAAGGAAACGTGAAGGCAAAGCGGAGCGTTTCCTTATATCCGAACCGAGGAGCTAATATAGGTTCAATATCTCACAGTTTGCTTTGAGGAACCTTTATTTGCGTTCTGCCCTGCCTACCTCGGTAGGCAGGCAAACAAAACAAAAAAGGTCCTTTTTTATTTATTAAATTTGTAACAGATCTGGTAGTTAGTATTGAGGCCATGTTCTCGCGCACTCAATACTTATTGTCAGACAAAAAATCATATGGCAGAAGCATTTGACAGGTCCAAGCCAC
>JANLHH010000177.1 GCA_024654605.1 Patescibacteria group bacterium
TCTCTGAAAAAACCTTGGCGCGTAGCGCAAAAATGGCATTCCGTGTCGCTTCGCGACACGCTCGCTCCTGCCGTTTCGGGCAAAAGTGAAAATTGGCGGAGAGGGGGAGATTCGAACTCCCGAGGCAGTTTCCCGCCTGCCGGTTTTCGAAACCGGTGCCTTCGACCACTCAGCCACCTCTCCATTACTGCAAAGATATCGCTAAGCTTACCATTTTTTGCGTTTTTAGCAAAAAATGGTATAGTGTAGCTCATAAAAACGGCACGCGCCGTTTTTAAAATGACATATGGCCCTATCGTCTAACGGTTATTGGAATGAAAAGCAAACTGCTTTGCTTTTCATCCGGTTCCAAGCTTTGCTTGGAAATCGCCGATGTTTACGAGGCGATAGGGTAAGGCTTGTAAAGCCGATGTCTTGCCCGAGTCGTTTCGTGGTTTAATATCGGTAACACAACAAAATAAACTGGCCCTATCGTCTAACGGTTAGGACATCGGCTTTTCAAGCCGGTAATCGGGGTTCGATTCCCCGTAGGGTCATTGCTTACCAAAAACAGAGCGCATAGCTCTGTTTTTGTTTGTAAGCAATAGAGGCCCTACGGGGAATCGAACCGAGGCGGCGCGAAGCCGCCCCGAGGAACGAGGGGCGAGTCGCCGAGCGCGGGTCGGGTAGCTTAGATATTTTTGGAGCAAAGCGAACAAAAATATCAAGCGAAGCTGACCGATTCCCCGTAGGGTCACAGGTTTGAACGTAGTGAAAAGTGTGACCCGGAGAGAAAGACAACTGCTTGTCTTTCATGGGAATCGAACCGCCGGAGCGTTATATGAGTTGGCGAGGAGTGAAGCGACCCGCGCAACGAATATCGCGAAGCGCGTCCAGACACACTTATGAGTGTAAGCGAATTTGTGATGGCGGGATCATTCCCCGTAGGGTCATCAACGAAAACATCTCAGCTTTGTGTCGAGGTGTTTTTATTTTGTGGATAAAGCTATCGTTTGAGCGAGCGACACATAGTATACTTGAAAGTACATGGAAATCATCAATCTCGTTTTGGATTTTGTGCTCATCGCCATGTCAATCTGGATGCTCACTATTGTGACAGGATATGGCGGGAATATTGGACGGGCATTTACGGTCATTGGATGGGGCGCATTTATTTTAGGCATCGCGCATCTGGTTGAAACCATTACTTTTGAAGTTTTTGGTTTGAGTCAATTTATGGTGGAATTGTCGCACCGTCTTATTGTTATTGTCGGTTTCGCGCTTGTCGTCATCGGTTTTCAGATGTTTGTGCAAAAAAAGTAGTTTCGGTATACTGGATTCGTTCCGGACGGCTAGCTGTCTTGGTCTGACAAGTGGTAGGTTGTAAAAAGAATAGTAAACATTACGTGAGTTTTGTGATTTGCGAAATGGACGGCCCGCTGTTTTGGTAAGACAAAGGTTGTAAGAAGAAAGATAAGCATTATGCGCATTTTGTAATTTGTGAAATGGACGGCTAGCTGTTTT
Organism: Patescibacteria group bacterium; assembly: GCA_024654605.1. Lineage (GTDB taxonomy): Bacteria > Patescibacteriota > Minisyncoccia > Phycocordibacterales > JANLHH01 > JANLHH01. The sequence goes on from JANLHH010000177.1 coordinate 1,504, forward strand.
GGTAAGACAAAGGTTGTAAGAAGAAAGATAAGCATTATGCGCATTTTGTAATTTGTGAAATGGACGGCTAGCTCAGTTGGTAGAGCGTTCCCTTGACGTGGGAAAGGCCACAGGTTCGACTCCTGTGTCGTCCACAAATATTAGGCGACAATGTGACGCAGTGACGACTTTTTATTTGTGAGGCAGAAAGAGGAGTCGAAGCCCGATTGATCCCGTTTTAGACGGGACAATTGGGGTACTGTTCCTGTAAGGAACGACTCCTGTGTCGTCCACAAAATCTTAAGTCCTGAAGCGGTAGCTTCAGGACTTAAGATTTTGTAGGGGCGCACAGCGTGTCAAATACATAAAAATATCCCCCCTGTTTGTGGGGGGGGGTAACTGCATGCTATTTTTATTTGTCGTGAGCGTGGAGGGGGGATTGGTCGATCTCTTCCTCGATCTTCTCGACCTCTGCCGGCGTTAAGCGTTCGGCTACTGCCTCGCAACGGATAACTCCAAGCGCCCCGTCAAGCGAATGGAAACTTTCCGACTGACGCCCGTCGGGATATACGATCCGGCCGTTCCCTTCTTCGTCGAGTTTCATGTGGGTAGAATCTTGGGTTTCTCGGTCATTTGTGAGTGCCATGTGCCTCTCCTTTTTTGCTGGTCAATACCGGTGATAGTATACAAGCAATAGCTGGAATGTCAATCTTAACTAATCGACGATGTAAAGGTGGCTTTACTATTCGGGCTTGTGCTATAATAAATTTCATATTCAGTTATATAATTACACTTATGGAAAACTACGACGTTATTATTATTGGTACCGGGGCCGCGGGGCTTTCAGCGGGGGTGTACGCAGGGCGCTACAATTTAAAGACACTAATCATCGGGAAGGAATTTGGCGGTGAAACAGCGCGCGCCGGAGCTATAGAAAATTGGCCCGGTATTATAAGCATTGACGGGTATGATCTGATGAAGAGCATGAAAGAGCATGCAAAACATGTCGGCGCTGAAATAATGGACGGGACGGTGGAAAAAATAGAAAAAAAAGACGGGTGCTTTGATGTGATCGTCAAAGGGAAAACATATCATGCGACCAATGTTGTTCTTGCTTTG
>JANLHH010000038.1 GCA_024654605.1 Patescibacteria group bacterium
TTGTACCCTCTGAAATTCGGCCCGATCTATCAGTATCGCCTCTGGGGCGGAAGACGTTTAGCTGATCTGCTCACTGCGCCACTACCGGATGATGATCCGGTAGGTGAAGCCTGGTTACTAAGCGACCGTGATGACCAAACTAGCCGCGTTGCAAATGGACTTCTCAAAGGACAGACTATCAGTCAATTGATTTAGCAGGAATTACAAGGTGAAAGTATAATGAAAAAACTAATTGTTTTCGATCTGGACGGTACGCTTGCAGAAAGTAAATCGTCACTTGATACAGAAATGTCGGCATTACTTCATGACCTTCTAGGTATCGTCAAAGTGGCTGTTATTTCCGGAGGTGATTGGCCGCAGTTTGAAAAACAACTACTCTCTAATCTTCCAAAAGACGAACGCCTGAAGAATCTTTCACTTCTTCCAACGTGTGGAACAAAGTTTTTTAAATACACTGGGGATTGGGAAAAGATTTATTCAGAAGATTTCAAGGGAGATGAAAAAGAAAAAATAATCAGTTCACTTAAGAAAGCTATCGAAGAAACGGGCTTCAAGCCAAAGAAAGTCTGGGGTGAAGTAATTGAAGATCGGGGAAGCCAGATAACATTTTCAGCATTAGGCCAACAGGCACCTTTAGAAGAAAAGAAAAAATGGGACCCTGATTTTACGAAGCGGAAGAAGTTGAAAGCAGACCTCGATCATCTTATCCCCGAGTTTTCTGTGCGCCTGGGGGGCACGACCTACGTTGACGTCACCAGGCCTGGCATCGACAAAGCCTACGGGATTAGAAAACTCAGGGACATCCTTGGCATCAGCATTGAGGAAATGATTTTTATAGGGGACGCGTTGTTCCCCGGCGGGAACGACTATCCGGCAAAAGAAGCAGGCGCTGTGTCCATCCAGGTCAGGGATCCAAATGAAACGAAACGAGTGATTGAAGCCATCGTCGCTTGTCTGGGTGGTGCTCTGCCCAAAGAAGAACTTCGGGAGGAGAAGCGATGAGCGACTTCCAATTGCAGCGCTTGGGAATGTTAATGAAGCCGGAGCCAGGCAATCCCATGGAGGTCGAGGGCGTCCTGAATCCGGCGGCGGTGCGCGGCCCGGATGGCAAGCTTTACCTGTTTCCCCGGCTTGTCGCCAAGGGCAACTATTCACGCATCGGCATTGCCCGCGTAAAATTCAACGAAGCCGGCGACCCGTGCGGTGTCGAGCGGCTTGGCATTGCGCTCGAACCTGAAGCTGATTACGAGCGGCGATCTGACGGCAGCGGCGGCTGCGAAGATGCACGGGTTACCTTTGTCGAGCCGCTTCAGCATTACGTAATGACTTACACAGCATTTTCGCCGAGTGGACCGCGAATTGCCCTGGCGATGTCCGAGGATTTGTTTAATTGGAAGCGGATTGGGTTGGCGACCTTCGAGCCTTTTCAAGCCATTGATTTCGTCAATGTGGACAACAAGGACTCCAGCATCTTCCCCATCGCCGTTCCCAATCATGCCGAGAAAATGCAGTTGGCCCTTCTCCACCGACCGCTTTTCCCCGGCACGCGCCCCGAAGAAACTGCCTGCGCCTGCAACGATGAATCCAGGGTAGTGGATCTCGATCATGAAAGCATTTGGATTTCTTATTGCCCTATGGACCTGGATGGACTTGAACAGAATCACCTTGGATTGTTTAATTCGCATCACCGCTTAGCAACACCTGTTTCTCCGTGGGAGCGGTTAAAAATCGGCGGCGGCACTCCCCCCGTCTTAACCCGGCATGGTTGGCTTATTATTTACCACGGTGTGAGCGAAATA